>NZ_JBMPOR010000013.1:0-168070 GCF_049340265.1 Undibacterium sp. Di26W | reverse complement strand
ACGAAACACTGACAGTCAACAGCGCAGGCGCCAACAACTTCATCGGCACACTGAACCTGCCAATGGACACAGGCTCTGCTGGTAAAGTCATCATCACAGGCAACACCAACCTGAACCTGGGTTCTACAACAAACGTTGTCAGCTCCGTAGGCACGATCGAATCCGTCAACTACCAAGGCGGCATCCTGCAAGCAGCAGGTCGTCTGGCTACTGTTGATGCATCCGCCTTCACTGGCAACCTGCAGATCAACCTCGGCAACGGCATCTTCACCACGGGTAAAGCAGACACATCTGGTCAAACCCAAGACGTCTCCATCATCGGCGGCAAAGGTGCTGACACCTTCATCCTGGCTGACACCGTCGAAGCGGGCGACAGCATCACTGGCGGCGACGGCAACGACACCCTGATCGTGGTCAATGGCGGTAACGTCACAGCCACCTCCAGCGTCGTCACCAAAGTTGAAGCAGTGCAAATGTTGTTGAACGGCGTTACACAATCCCTCGACTTCAGCAAACTGCCAGATGTCACAGGCGTATTGGTTCGCAACGTCTCCAACACCAATTTGCTCGCACCACTGGATTCCGCACCAGTCACTGGTATTGATCAGTTCAACCTGAACAAACTGACAGTGGTCCAGGGCACAGCGATTACTGTTCAGCACAGTGACACAGGTTCCAACGGCATCACCCAAACAATCATCAATGCCCGTCTGGCCACAGACACAGGTACCAGTGACACCATTGGCGTGACCATCAATGATGGTAAAAACTTGGATCCACGTTTCAACTTCACCCTGTCCACAGGCGCGGCTGAAAACGTCATCATCACAGATGCTGATTCTGAATCCAACACCATCGCCCTGCAAAGCGTTGCTGCACACACAGGCACCATCACCATCGGTACAGCAACAGGAACCGGCGTTGCAACTGGCTTCATCAACTTTGATACCACCACTGCTGGCGCCAATGGCGGCCTGAACCGTCTCGACGTTTCCACAGGCGTACAAGTTCCTGGCGCACTGAGTGTCCTGACAGACGGCTCTGGCGTACAAGACCTGTCCCTGACAGCGGGTCAAGTCAAACTGGTTGCTGGCACGATCGACGCTTCTGCAGAACTGGCCAACGTGACTATTCGTGTATCGACTAGCTCCGCTGTGAATGGCGCACAAAAAATCACCATGGGTGCCGGTAACGACACCGTGATCTTCGATAACATCCAGGACACACGTGCTGGTCTGTCTATCTCCGACACCGTAGCCGGTGGCGCAGGTACAGGCGACACCCTGGTGATCGACGGTGATTTGACCGGTGCCAGCCTGGGCGACACCATCGCTCTGGGCGCGTCTGAATGGACCAACGTATCTGGTTTCGAAACCATCCGTCTGGTCGGTACTTCCAACAACGCTGGTACAGCAGGTGCTGGTAACTACCGTCTGACATTGACTGATGCCCTGATCGCTGCCAACAACAACGGCGGTGTACTGGCCATCGTGAATGACAACGACACAGCCAATGACACAGGTGCAGCAGCTGGTACAGCTGACACAGCTGGTACAGGTATTGAAAGTGCAGTTGTGATCGACGCCCGTACCCTGAGCGCGACTAGCCGCTTCAGCTACAACGGCGAAGAAGGTGCATCCCGTACAGCCGACCGCATCATCTTCACTGATGCCAACTTCAATGGCTCCCACGCTATTGACGGCGGTGCGGTGGACAACAACACGAGCAACTTTAGTCAAAAGAACGACGACGTCATCGAACTGCGTAATGCAACCAACGCATCCATCGGCGACTTCAACGGCATCAAAAACATCGGTAACATTGAACTGACCAACGACACAGCCATCACCCAAGTGTCCCAAATCCAGTTGAATGACACCATCGTTGGTGCTCTGGTTGACAGCTACCAAGCTGCTAACACTACAACCCACCTCGAACGTCTGACGATTCGTGCCATCGACAACTTCAACGTTGCGAACGCAACTGTTGGTGTATCCATCGATGCCGGTGCCTTGACAGCACAATCTTCACTGGACGTCACACTGGGCCGTGGTGCCAACTTCCTGAGTCTGGGTGCAGGTGCTGACCGCGTTGTGTTGCTGGGTAACTATGTTGCCGGTACTTACAACGTGACAGAAAACGGTGTTGCTCTCAATACAGAAGCTACAGCAACAGGCGTGGCACGTATCGTGACAGACACCATCAATCTGGGTGCAGGTAACGATACATTGGTCACTTACGGTGCGCTCAACCTGGCTGGCGCTACCTTGTCCGGTATCGAAAACATCACAGCGAACTCTGCTGTTGTGATCACTGCTTCTCAGTACGCTGCACTGGTGGCTGCGCGTGCTGCATTGAGCTTGACTGGCCCGGTGCTGACGTTCTCTGGCGCGGGCCCACATCAACTGACGATTGTGGATGATGTCGCCGGTGCGAATAACATTGATTTGTCCCTGATCTCTGTAACAGGTGGCGCACTGGTCTATGATGTGACTTCGTCTTCGAATGCGACAGGTGGCGGTGTCAACAACATCACGACGTCGAATGCGGTCACGCTTTCTGGTAGTGGCACCGCTAGTTCTGGCACGATAGGTACAAGTCCAACGAATGGCATTGGCAATGGCGGAGCCGCCAACGCTATCGCAGTGACTACAGGTGGTGTATTCAACGGTACGCCCGGCACCAACGATAACTTTACCGCCAATGTGGCCGGACTGGTGGGAACGACCGTCAATGGTAATGGTGGTGACTCCGACACCATCACCCTCTCTGGCGGTGGTACTGTCAATATCGGTGGCGGCAATACCATTACCAATATCAAGACGCTGGCGACCGATAATACGGCAACCAATATTGGTTTCACCGTGACCACATCCGGTATTTCCACCATTAATACGGGAAGTGGCGATGATACTGTCAACCTGAATAACTCTGGCAGTTCCATGTTGGCCGGCAATGTCAATCTGGGGGGCGGTAATAATACCTTGACCATGGAAGGCAAGGCATACACAGGCAGCTTTGTTGCCGGTTCGGGTAGTGATACCCTGAATTTGGTCAATGGCAGCAATATCAGCGCGGCCAATGTCAGTGGTTTTGAAATCGTCAACATCGCCAGCAATGCGTCTGTCACCATGACTGCGGCACAATTTGGCGGCTTTGTCACTATCAACGCACCGGCGACGGAGACGGTCACCTTCACGACTGCTGCTAATTTCAGCGGCAACGCTAATGTGGAAAATTATGTGCTTGCCAACGGCAGCAACACCTTTACTGCGGCAAGTGGATTGGGATTGCTGATTGGTGGTGCGGGTAACGATACCTTCAATGCCAGTTCAGCCATTGTCAATGCTGCCACCACGATTCTCGGCAATGCAGGTACCGATACCCTCAATGTTGACGCTATTACTGCGGCTTTGAACATGTCTACCAAAGTAATAGGTGTAGAAACAGTGAATGTCACTGGCGGTACCAATGCTGCATGGACAGTCACCAACGAAAACGGTGCTGGCGTGACTTTGAACTTCACCAAGTCTGCTGCTACGCCAATCAGTAATATCACTCTTGGTTCTGGTGGCCAGACTCTGAATATTTTGGGTACGGGCACAGGTTCAACGACTATCACTGGCGGTTCCGGTGTCGATACCATCAATTTGTCGACTACCGCAGCCGGGGCAGATGTGATTACAACTGGTTCGAATATCAATGCCATTGATACTGTCAATAATTTCAAGGCGGTTGGTGCAGACAGTTTCAGTACCGGGATTCAGGCGACATCTCTGGTTAACCTGACGATAGCCAATGCCGACACCAGCAATCTGGCAGCGGCGATTGCCACGGCAGCGACAGCGGCGAGTGCGGGCCTGGCTAACACAGGCCAGGCGTATACCATTGTCGTCAACAGCGGTACGGCAGCGGGTACCTATGCTTTCCAAAATTCGGGCGGCAGCACAGGTTCGGTTGATGCGAGCGACTTTCTCATCAAACTGGGAGGGACGACAGGATCTATCGTTGTCGGTGATTTTGGCATTCCCAATACCGTTTCTGTCACTGCTGGTGGCACTTTTAACGGTGTTCCGGGGGCCAATGACCTGTTCACGTCCAGCATTCCTGGCCTGAATGGCACGACCATCAACGGGAATGCGGGAGATACCGATTCCCTGACTCTGACCACGGCGGGTACTGTCAACCTCAATAACGGCAACACAGGTGGCATCATCGGCAATGTCAAGATACTGAACCTGGCCAACGGCACCAATACCATCACCTACAACAATTCGGCGGGCTTCACCACCATCAATGGTGGTACGGGCGACGATACCTTTATCCCCAATACGGCTTTGTTGCCCATCGTCGTTAATGCTGGCCTAGGTACTGACACCATCGTGCTGACAGCCGCCTATGCTGCTACCGCATCCGGTTCGGGAACTTTTGCGGCGAATGTCACTGGTTTCGAAAAATTGCGGCTTACCAGCGTCACCAATCAGACCGTAGACTTGCAGACCCTGGGTAACTATAGCGACGTCACTTTCTCTGGCGCGAATGGACTGACATTGAGCAACTTGCCCAGCAATGGCAACATCACGCTGAATGGCTCGGGCACGGCCTTTACCATTTCCAATGCGGCGTTTGCAGGTGGTGTCAATGATATCGTCAACCTGACACTGACAGATGCCAGCACTTCCGCTATTGCCTTTGCCACCACCGGTATTACGGCATCCGGCGTCGAGACTTTCAATATCACCACCGTTGATGGTCAGGCCACGCCTACAGGTTTCTTCCATGACACGTTGACCATCCTCGGTAACTCGGTCAAGAACATCTATGTCAGCGGCAATGCAGGCCTGACCATGCCAGCAAGCAGTACCTCGCTGATTAATGTTGATGCCAGCGGTATTACGCTGGGTGGCTTTACCTGGACAGCCAATGCCCTGACAGGCACGGCGACTGTCAAAGGTAGTGCCACCGGTACCAATACCGTCAATATGAACTCTGCCACGGCGGGTGTTAACTACACTGGTGGTAGTGGTAATGACAACGTGACGATCAACGCCACTGTTTCCAGCACAGCGTCTTTAGGTAACGGCAATAACAGCCTGGCCCTGAATGGCGTCACCATCCTTGGTACTTATACCGCTGGTAATACTGGTACAGATAGCCTGGCGTTCTTCTCCGCCATCCCTGACCTCAGCAATGCCACCATCACCGGCTTTGAAAACCTGACGGTGACCAATAATGCCAATATCACGGCAACGATCGCCCAGATGTCGCAATTTACCGGCACCGTCAATGCATCAGGAGTTGAAACCCTGAACCTGACAACGTCTGGTACTTTCAATGCCATCAGCACGATAGAAAAGTACAACCTCGCCAACGGTACCAATAACTTCACCTCGGCCAACGTGGCCGTTAGTGTCATTGGTGGCACGGGTACGGATGTATTCAACTTTACTGCCAACCAGATCGTCAACTTCCTGACTACGGTGGATGGCGGTAATGGCGCGGACACACTCAACATCGGCGCTACCACAACCCAGAACATTGATCTGAGCACCAAGGTCGCCAATATAGAAATCGTCAACGTGGCAGGCAGTACAGGTACAGCCAGCTTTACCAATGTGGATGGTGCCGGCGTCACGCTGAGCTATACCAAGAGCACGGGCGACAACACTATTACCCTGGGTAGCGGTGGCCAGACTCTGAACCTGCTGGGTTCCAGTTCTGCTTCAACCACCATCACAGGTGGTGCAGCGGTGGATACCATCAACCTGCAGTTCTCAGGTTCTGGTTCTGAAACGCTGATAGAAACTGGTGCCAATATGTCTAACAAGAATCAGGTAGACATCGTAGGCAACTTCAACTCGACAGGTACGGATTACTTCAAGACCGGTGTCAACGCGGCGACTCTGGGTGTCGATGTCATTACTACTGCCACCACGGCCAACTATCTGACGGTAATAGCCGGTGACCTGGCTGCCCTTCTCAATAGCAGTGGCCAGGCTTACCTGATAACGATACAGGGCGGTTCGGCAGCAGGTACTTATCTGTTTCAGAACACCGGTTCAGATACCAGCCAGTTTGACAGTACCGACTTCTTTGTGCAATTGACGGGCACGGTTGGTACTATTTCGATTGGTAATCTGATTGCGTAAAAGGAGGGTGGCCTTACCATTCGGTTAAACGTATTTTTAATGATACGAACAGAATAGAATTTAAAAAGAGCAGGTTTAGAAAGAACTTTCACAGCCCGGTCGCATTGTTGATCGGGCTGTTCTTCTTTCTGGAGAAAAATGAGCTTGCCGCGCATTCGGTTCCTGGAAGTGGGGGGGCAGATAAATTGACAGGGTCACTTTGACAGCTCACTTCAGTAAGCAAACGAATGGGCATGCAATCATGCAGGAAAAAACATCTGATCAAGAAATGATGTATGGCTAAGATCGTAAACAGCTTCCAAGTTAAAGAAGGGTTTTTCTTTTTGATGCTTATCTTGAAGGCGTTACCTGGAAGGGAAGGGATGGGAGGCTTGTACAATTTTTGGGGCCCGGAGATGTACCTTAACCGGTAATTTTGTAGTAGCCGCTATCTGAATTGCCTACCTGATTTTACGCCGCGTACATAAAAACAAAGCTTTGAATTCTGACAGACTGGCTGTGCCATGGGTCATGGCGGAAAAAGGGCGGAAAAAAAAGAGTTACTGGCCTGGGCAAGTAACTCTTTCCTAAATTTGGCTCCCCGACCTGGACTCGAACCAGGGACCTGCGGATTAACAGTCCGTCGCTCTACCAACTGAGCTATCAGGGAATAGAAGATTTGATCATCTTCGTTAAACTTTTTTGTAGTGATTTTTTATTAAGTTCACTACTTACTTCAAATTCTGTGGCTCCCCGACCTGGACTCGAACCAGGGACCTGCGGATTAACAGTCCGTCGCTCTACCAACTGAGCTATCAGGGAACAGAGACAAAGATTATATGCGCCGGACCCGTGTTTGTCAACACTCTGGCCAAATCGAATTACAAAACCTGGGTAATCGCCGCTATGACATTGTCGATATTTTTGCTGTTGAGGGCGGCTACGCAGATGCGTCCGGTATCAACGGCATAGATGGAATTCTTGTCACGCAACTGGCCAACCTGTTCTTTTGTCAAACCAGAATACGAAAACATGCCACGTTGCTGGATGACGAAGTCAAAGTTGTGGCCGGGGGCCTTGTCCTTGAGCTTGCTGACGAAAGCAGTACGCATTTCGCGTATGCGTACACGCATGCCTGCCAGTTCTTCTTCCCACAACTGGCGCAGTTCTGGCGTTGCCAGCACGGTTGCCACGACCTGGCCACCATGGGTAGGCGGGTTGGAGTAGTTGGTACGGATCACACGTTTCAATTGTGACATGATGCGGGCAGCTTCTTCTGCACTGGATGCCGCAATGCTCAGGGCACCGACACGTTCGCCATACAGCGAGAAAGACTTGGAGAAGGAGTTGGACACAAACAGGGCACCGCCAGCTTCAGCAAAGCGGCGCACAACCTTGCCATCGGCTTCTATACCGTCACCAAAGCCCTGGTAAGCCATGTCGAGGAAAGGAACCAGATTGCGTGTGCTGACGACTTCAATCACTTGTGTCCATTGATCATCGGTCAGGTCGGCACCGGTAGGGTTATGGCAGCAGGCGTGCAACAGGACGATGGAGCCTTCAGGCATGGATTTCAATGCGGAAAGCATGCCGGCGAAGTTGACGCCACGGGTGCTTGCATCGTAATACGGGTAGGCATTGACCTTGAAACCGGCTGATTCAAACAGGGCACGGTGGTTTTCCCAGCTTGGATCGCTGATCCAGACTTCAGAATTCGGGCTGAAACGCTGCAAGAAGTCAGCGCCCAGCTTCAGGGCGCCTGTGCCACCGATAGCTTGTGCGGTAATCGCGCGTTTTTCCTTGACGACGGCGCTGTCTGCGCCGAACACCAGTTCCTGCACTGCTTTATCATAGGCAGCCAGGCCTTCGATAGGCAGATAAGTGCGTGGGGCGAATTTTTCCATCAAAATAGCTTCGGCTTTTTTGACGCATTCCAGTAATGGCACCTTGCCATTATCATCATAGTATACGCCTACGCCCAGGTTGACCTTGGCGGCGTTCTGGTCAGCATTGAAGGCTTCGGTGATGCCCAGGATAGGGTCGCGGGGGGCCATTTCTATGGCAGAAAACAGGGAGGAAGAAGCAGGAGCAGTCATCGTGATAATATTGAAAGAGTTGTCGTTGCCGACAGTAAAGGTTGGAATGAGGCAGATCGCATAATACAGCCACCTATTTTAGCAAAGGTAATCGCATCATGGCGGTAGCACCAGTCAATTCAGTGGCTTTGTCAGAACAGCTGGACGAAGCAAAATTTATCAGTTTCCCTGATTCCCCTTATCAGTTGTATCAATTGTTCCAGCCGGCGGGTGATCAGCCAGCGGCAATTGCGCAATTGGTTGAGGGAATCAGTGACGGTTTGTTTTTTCAGACACTGCTGGGGGTGACGGGGTCGGGTAAGACCTATACGATGGCGAATGTCATCGCCAGAACCGGCAGGCCGGCGATTATTTTTGCACCTAATAAAACCCTGGCGGCACAGTTGTACAGTGAGTTCAGGGAATTCTTTCCACGCAATGCGGTAGAGTATTTTGTCAGTTATTACGATTACTATCAACCAGAAGCGTATGTTCCGCAGCGTGATTTGTTTATTGAGAAAGATTCTGCCATCAATGAACATATAGAACAGATGCGTCTGTCCTGTACCAAATCACTGATGGAAAGGCGGGATGTCATCATTGTGGCAACTGTGTCAGCCATCTATGGTATCGGTAACCCCAGCGAATACCACAAGATGATTTTGACGCTGCGCGCCAAGGACAAGGTCAGCCAGCGCGATGTGATTGCCCGTTTGATACAAATGCAGTACAAACGCAATGAAGTTGATTTTGGGCGCGGCACCTTCCGCGTGCGTGGTGACACGATCGACATATTCCCGGCAGAACATGCCGAGATGGCTGTGCGCGTGGAAATGTTTGATGATGAAATAGAAAACCTGCAATTGTTTGATCCGCTGACCGGGCGTATCAAGCAAAAGATACCGCGTTTTACGGTTTACCCCAGCTCGCACTATGTGACGCCACGAGAAACGGTCTTGCGTGCCATTGACACCATCAAGGAAGAGTTGCGTGAGCGCCTGGATTTTTTCCGTCGTGAAAACAAGCTCATCGAAGAGCAGCGCATAGAGCAGCGCACCCGTTTTGACCTGGAAATGATGGCAGAGATCGGGTTCACCAAGGGCATTGAAAATTACTCGCGCCACCTGAGTGGTGCCAAGGCTGGTGAACCACCGCCAACCCTGGTGGATTATTTGCCGGCAGATGCCCTGATGTTCCTGGATGAATCACATGTACTGACGGGGCAGTTGAATGGCATGTACAACGGCGACAGGGCGCGCAAGACCAACCTGGTGGATTATGGTTTCCGCCTGCCGTCGGCGCTGGACAATCGCCCATTGAAGTTTGCCGAATTCGAGAGTAAATTGCGCCAGACCGTATTTGTCTCGGCCACCCCGGGTGATTATGAAGACAAGCATTCTGACCAGACGGTAGAGCAGGTGGTCAGGCCTACTGGCCTGGTGGACCCGGAAATCGAAGTACGTCCGGCCCTGACACAGGTCGATGATCTGATGAATCAGATTATCGAACGTGTAAAAAAAGAGGAGCGGGTACTGGTTACGACCCTGACCAAGCGCATGTCGGAACAGTTGACCGAATTCCTAGGGGAAAACGGCATCAAGGTGCGTTACCTGCATAGCGATATTGATACCGTCGAACGGGTAGAGATTATCCGTGATCTGCGTCTGGGTACCTTTGACGTGCTGGTCGGCATCAACTTGCTGCGTGAGGGGTTGGATATTCCTGAAGTGTCATTGGTGGCGATACTGGATGCGGACAAGGAAGGTTTCCTGCGCTCTGAACGCAGCCTGATCCAGACCATAGGCCGGGCAGCGCGTAATTTGCATGGCAAGGCTATTCTGTATGCCGACAAGATGACGGATTCCATGCGGCGTGCCATAGGCGAAACTGAACGCCGTCGCAACAAGCAGTTAGCCTTTAACCTGGCCAATAATATTACCCCGGTTGGCATACGCAAACAGATCAAGGACATCATCGACGGCGTCTATAACCCGCAAGAAGCGCGGGAAGAGCTGGCGGTGGCACAAGAGCAGGCGCGTTATGAAGTCATGAGCGAGAAACAGATCAGCCGTGAAATAAAGCGCCTGGAAAAACTCATGCTGGATCATGCGAAGAACCTGGAATTTGAAAAAGCAGCACAGGTAAGGGATCAGTTAGCGCATGTCAAACAGCAATTGTTTGGGGCCGGTGGGCATGATTCTCTGGAACCGATTATCGTAAAATAAATGATGACTATGAATGCCGTTACCTTGAATGCACTTGCAAGCTTCCCGCAGCAGTTGGAGGCACATTATTCACTTATTCCGGAAGGTTTTCAGCATTGGGCTCCTGCATCCTGGGATGGCGTGCCCAGCGAGCCGTTTACTGCCATTGAACAAGTCTGTCACATCAGGGATATCGAGATAGAAGGGTATCACCTGCGTTTTGAACGCACGCTCAATGAGCATCATCCCTTGCTGGCATCGATTGATAGTGAACCCCTGGCCAAAGAACGTGATTACGCCAGTCAGGACGTGGCTGAGGTATTTGCTGCATTTCGATCAGCCAGGCTAAAAACTATGGCTATCATCCATGATTTGCATGATGAACAGCTGCATCGTACTGCCGAATTTGAAGGCTACGGGCCGTTGACTTTGCGTAGCCTGATTCATTATCTATGCAGCCATGATCAACAGCACCTGGCTGGATTGCAGTGGCTGCTTGGCAAGATAGAGGCGTCGCGGGGCAGATAGCAGGTAAATCATTTACCGAAATTATTTACCCGAAATTATTTACTCTAAATACGGACCTGATTCCGCCCACCTTCCTTGGCCAGATATAACATCGCATCTGCCTTTAAAAACATTTCATTCTCGGTCTTGCAGGCGGGGAAGTCGGCGACACCGCCGCTGAAGCTGAAATTCTTATATTCACGGGGTTTGACTTCAAACGTGATTTTGCCAAAAGTCTCGCGCATGGCGTCCAGCTTTTGTTTGCCCTGTTCCAGCGTACTGTCCCAGAACACGACGACAAATTCTTCACCGCCAAAGCGGCTTAACAGGTCGCGTTCGCCCAGTTGCGCAGACAAGACCAGAGACAGGCGTTTGATGACGATATCACCGAAATAATGGCCCCAGGTGTCATTGATGGTTTTGAATTTGTCGATATCGATGATGCCATACGCCAGTGGTTTGTCTTCCTTGGTAGCGCGGCGTATCCATTCCTGGGCTTTCTTTTGCAGGCCTACTTTGTTCAGCAGACCGGTAGCACGGTCGCGGCTGATCAGGTCTTTGCTGGCGCGGATTTTATTAATGCGGTTGACTAACTGACGGGTCAGGACATCGGCATCATTTGGCGTCAGTATTTCATCAAAACCGCTATCCAGTGCGTGGCGGGCGAGGGCTGGGTTCTGGCTGCTTTGCAGCAGTATGATTTCACGGCCAGGATCAAATTCTATGTTTTTCTTCAGCACGCGAACCAATGCCTCGGTCTGCAGGTACTGCGCTTCTTCTATCAGTACCACATCCGGTTGTACTTCCTTGACGCGCACATGCAGCGAGCGGGCATCCTGATAATGCAACAATTCTATCTGGTTGGCCGCCAGCAAGTCGATATCGAGCATAGGCTTGTCGCCAAGATAGACAACGGTATTCGATTCACCCCGGTTATTCTGGGCAAAAATATTGAACAGTTTGTCGACCAGCACTTCATTGGCAATCGGTTTTTCTGCATAGGCCAGGCAATTGCTGTTGACCAGTTTTTGTTGCAGCAGGAAACGTTCACCCTGACGTACCGTTTGCAGAAAGATGTAATTTTTATCGGCAGGCAGGCGTTGCAGCAAATCACCGAGGAACATGGTTTGACGACGATTGTGCTGCATGTCGTCCTGCATGTTGTAAAGCACATCCAGGTCAATCACAAACAGATTGTTACCTTCGGAACTTTGCACCGCCATGACGAAGTCGCTCATCTGGACAAAAAACAGGATGTCGAAATCGTATTTGTGCGCACACAGTAATAATTCGTTTTTGTTGTCCTTTATGAAAAAGGTCTGTGTGAACAGCATTACCTGATTCTTATACAATAATTCCACTTCCGCCATTTTGTCTCCATACGAGTGGTGCTGTGCTTTTGCTGTTCATGCAAGATCAATTTTATACGAGTTCTTGTCATCTTCTGAACAAAGGCTGAGCAATTATGTCGGATAAGGCAATTATGTAACGTAATGAAGGCATTCAAAGCTTAATTTGCGGTTTAATATGTATTAAATGACAACTGCGTCGCCCGTACACTGCCTCGGCTTATCGTACCAGGAGGAAGTGGTGATTTTTCTGGGGGCGAACGGAGGTCTTTTTGCATGTGTAGTAACCCGTCATTACCACCTTGCACTGAATTTGCTCAACAATCAGTTTCCATTTATACATAATCAGGAGACATCATGGCTGCCAAGAAAATTCTTATGCTGGTGGGTGATTTTGTGGAAGATTACGAGGCCATGGTGCCTTTCCAGAGCCTGCTGGCCGTTGGGCATCAGGTTCATGCAGTTTGTCCGGACAAGAAGGCGGGTGATTTTGTCGCCACCGCTATCCATGATTTTGAAGGGCAGCAAACTTATACCGAAAAACCCGGCCATCGCTTCACCATCACCCATGACTTTGCCAGTGTGAAGGCGGAGGAATACGATGCGCTGCTGATACCAGGTGGCCGCGCGCCTGAATATTTGCGTTTGAATCCGCAAGTGATTGCCATCGTCCAACATTTTGCACAGGCGAATAAACCCATCGCTGCGGTATGCCATGGAGCCCAGATTTTGGCTGCGGCCAAAGTGCTGGAGGGTGTCAAGTGTTCAGCTTACCCGGCCTGCCAGCCCGAAGTCGAAGCAGCTGGCGGCCATTACGCCACTATTGCCGTGACGGAAGCGGTGACTTATAAAAACTTCGTGACTGCCCCAGCGTGGCCTGCTCACCCTGCCTGGATAGGGCAGTTCCTGCAATTGCTGGGTACGGAAATCAAATTGTAAATCTGGCATTGACGTATAATCATTGAGTAGACTTAGCTGATGACATGCGGGAGGGATGATGTGTGAGATCTTTGTAAAAGCCGATCCGGCCCTGTACGAATCCAAGGCGCGTTCCATACGCCTGCATGGTGTCGTTACTTCGATACGTCTTGAAAAACTGTTCTGGCAAGTCTTGCAGGAAATCGCCGAGCGCGATGGCATGAATATCAATCAGCTCATTACCAAGCTATATGATGAATTGATGGCGTATCGCGGCCAGATCGATAATTTTTCATCTTTCCTGCGGGTTTGCTGCCTGCGCTATACGTCGCTGATGCTGGATGGCGAAATCGTCAACGACAAGCACTTGCCACTGGCCGGTTTGCGCAATACAAAAAACGGCAGCAGCGGCTTCCTGATCTGAGGTTGTAAGTTTAAAAAATAAGCTTAAAAAATAAGCTTAAAAAAATGCCGGACTGGCTTGACCAGGTCCGGCATTTTTATTGGTACATGTTTGAAACTCAGCCAGCAGCAACACGCTGGGCAATATGCTCCAGCGCTTCTTCTACCTGATCGATAAGGATCAGGCACAGGTCGCCTGCTTCCAGTCTGTCCATCGCCAGGTCTATCGCGATGAATTCGCCGGTGATTTCATCAACGCGTGAGGTCTTGCTGGCATTCGCCAGACCGGCGCGCAAGAGGGCGATGACTTCGCCGTCGGCACGGCCACGCTGACATTGATCCTGGTACAGGACCACGTCATCAAACGCTTCACCGAGGATTTCGGTTTGCTGGCGGATGTCCTGGTCCCGACGGTCACCGGCACCGCTGATGACGACAGAACGGCGTTTGGCTGGCATGGTTTCTACCGCACGCACCAATGCCAGAATAGCGTCCGGATTATGGCCATAATCGGCAATCAGGGTCGCGCCACGGAAATTGAATACATTGAAACGACCGGGCGCATTGTCGGCTTCATTCGCAAATGTTTTCAGGCCGGCGCGTATGCTGTCCCAACTGATATTCACGGCCCAGGCGGCGGCCACCGATGCCATCACGTTTTCTACCTGGAAGCCTATGCTGCCATTGCGGGTGATGGGAATATCGGACAGCGGAATGCTGTGACGGGTTTTGCCTTCAGCGGCGACCAGATGGCCATTTTCAACATAGACGGCACGTCTGCCCTGGGCACGGTGGGCGGACATGACGGGGTGCTGGTGATCGGCTGCAAAGAAGATGACAGGAGAAGGGCAGTTGGATGCCATGTTGGCCACGATGGGGTCAGCCGCATTCAGCACGGCATAGCCATTGTCAGCCACGTTTTGCACGATCACGCGTTTCAGTACAGCCAGGTCTTCAACTGTGGTGATGTAGTTCAGGCCCAGATGATCGCCAGAGCCGATGTTGGTGACCACCGCCACCTGGCAACGGTCATACGCCAGGCCTTCGCGCAAGACACCACCACGGGCAGTTTCAAAGACGGCCGCATCGACATCCGGATGTGACAAGACATTGCGGGCACTACGCGGGCCGCTGCAATCGCCGCTGTCTATCTGGCGGCCAGCTACGTACACGCCATCCGTATTGGTCATGCCTGTGCGCAAGCCGCTGGCGGTCAGCAGGTGGGCGATCAGGCGTACGGTAGTGGTTTTGCCATTGGTGCCGGTGACGGCAATAATCGGTATGCGTCCATCCTCATGGTCATCAAACATCGATGCGATAATGGCTTCACCGACCGGGCGGCCCTTGCCAAAGGACGGTGACAAGTGCATGCGCAAGCCCGGTGCAGCATTGACTTCGACGATGCCACCGTTTTGCAATTCTATGGGTTTCAATACGCTGTCGCAGACCAGGTCCACACCGCAAATATCCAGGCCGACCATGTGTGCCGCAGCGACAGCACGTGCGGCGACTTCCGGATGCACATCATCGGTGACATCGGTAGCGGCCCCGCCCGTCGACAGGTTGGCATTGTTGCGCAAGACAACGCGCTGGCCTTTGGGTGGGATGGAATCGGCTTCAAATCCTTGTTTCGCCAGGCTGGCGAGGGCAATATCATCGAAGCGTATTTTGGTCAGGGAAGTGGAATGACCGCTGCCACGGCGCGGGTCTTTATTGACCTGTTCCACCAGTTCCCGGACGGTTTTCTTGCCATCGCCAACCACTTGTGGCGGGTCGCGGCGGGCGGCGGCAACCAGCTTGTTGCCCACCACCAGCAGGCGGAAATCATTACCGGGCAAGAAGCGTTCAACCAGGATGTCATCACGGAATTCACTGGCGGCATGAAAACCGGCATCCAGTTGTTCACGGGTGGTCACGTTGACGGTCACGCCTTTACCCTGATTGCCGTCCTTGGGTTTGACGACCACCGGCAGGCCAATTTCCTGCGCGGCTTTCCAGGCATCGTCAGGGTCGGATACCGAACGTCCCAGCGGCACAGGCACGCCAGCTGCATGCAGCAATTTTTTGGTCAGTTCCTTGTCTTGCGCAATGGCTTCGGCAATGGCGCTGGTGCCATCCATTTCGGCGGCCTGTATCTTGCGCTGGCGGCTGCCCCAGCCAAAGGCGACCAGGCTGCCATCGGTCAGGCGGCGGTACGGGATATTGCGGGCCACGGCGGCATTCACGATGGAGCCGGTTGACGGACCCAGGCGCACATCTTCATCCAGTTCACGCAATTGATCCAGCGCGGCGGTCAGGTCAAAGGCTTCGTGTTTCAGCGCTGCCTGTATGAGTTTTTCTGCCAGTTCCACAGCCAGGCGGCCCACTGCTTCTTCGCTGTATTCGACCACTACCTGAAAGACGCCGGCTTCCAGGGTTTGCGTGGTGCGGCTGAATGTGACCGGGCAACCGGCTTCTGCCTGCAGACCAAGGGCGGTCAGTTCAAATACATGGGCCATGGGGATGGCGTCATCATGACCAGTGGGCTGCAAGATGCTCAATTCAGGGAACAAGGCACGCAAACGGTCTTCAAATCCGTTCAGGCCAGCAATTGACAGCTCTTCCTTGGTGCAGGTAACAATCGCTTCTATGGCCGTATGGTGGCTCCAGAGATTGGGACCGCGCAGGGCACGGATGCGTGATACTTCCATAAAACTTAGTCCTGTTGAAAAAGGCGTCAAACAACGGTGCGCTGCGTTTCAGCATACTGGCTTTTTACAAGCCAGGGATCACATCGTCAGAGAAATAGTAAATAAGCAGCAAATAAGTAGCAAATAAGCAGAAAATTCTAAGAAAATACGTCAATAATTATTTGTGCCAGTGTTTTTGTGACCACCTGGCACGGTATGTCTGAATGCATCACTGCGCGTCACTCCGCTTTACTCATTGACTCAATATGCAGGTTTCTGGCTGGAGTCAAAAGTCCGCAGTCCGGCACCTATCAATTCTGGTGTGATATGCAGGGCCCAGGCTGCGGCGACTGCTGCCAGTACACTTTCCAGTTGCGCGACCTTGGCGGGTTTCAGTGAGCTCAATGGCAGCAGGGCAGATTCGTTTTTTCCATCCGCCAGGACGATATGTTGATCACGCAAAAACACCACGCGCTCACCCAGGGCACGATGCTTGACGATGGCTTCCAGTTCCGGGTCCAGGCCGTAATAAATCACCTTGCCGTCACATAGTTCTGCCAGGTCCACCACAGCAGGGTCAGTCGCATTCAATACCGCTACACCATCCGGCAGGATGACATCAACCTGGGTGCGGATGATCTTGCGCATCTGGTCCGGGCTGTCGATGTAGTGGTCGGCCAGGTCGGCATAACCTTCGAGATCGGTGACGACACCGACGGCGCATTTGTCATACGCCAGACCGTCAGTGAGTATGGTTTTGGCATTGGTTTCAAACACCGCAGCCTGTACCGAGCGGTTGATCAGCAAACGCTGGCCGGCTTCCCAGTTGGCGCAATTGCCGTCGGTGACCAGACGCTTGTTCAGGTACAGGCCCTGGGCGCAGGCGACTCCGGTTTCCTTGCCGCTGATATGGATCAGTGCACCGATCAGGCGGGCTATCAGGCTGCAGCCTTTGGTACCGGCAACGCCGACGATGCTGATGCGACCGGTTTCATCCGGTGCAAACAAATGATTGATGATGGCCTTGCCAACCGGACGGCCTTCGCCATTTGCCGGTTTGATGTGGGCCAGCAGGCCGGGGCTGGCGTTGACTTCGATAATCGCTGCACCCTGCTCCAGCATGGGGCGGGAAATATCTTCTGCAACCAGATCAACACCGGCAATATCCAGGCCGATGATACGCGCCGCCAGCGTCGCGGCGTAAGCAATCTCGGGATGTATCTGGTCGGTGACATCCAGTGCGACGTTACCGTTAGGCTGTATCAGGACTTTTTGTCCGGCCAGCGGGATGGAATTGGCATCCATGCCCTGGCGTTTTAATTCCAGTATGATTTCTGCGCCGGCGGCAGGGTCCAGTGCATTCAGCGGGCAATCTTCAGTGGTGCCACGGCGTGGGTCGATGTTGATCTGGCTATCAACCAGTTCGGTGATATTCGATGTGCCATCGCCAGTCACCCACAGCGATTCACCTTTGCCAACCGCGACCACCTGGTTACCGACTACCAGCACGCGATGCTCGTCACCAGTGACAAAACGTTCGACGATGACGCTTTTGCTTTCACCCTTGCGGGCTGCCAGTTCATAGGCAGCAATCACGTCTTCCTTGCTCATCAGGTTTAATGAAACACCACGGCCATGGTTACCGTCATACGGTTTGACGACGACCGGCAGGCCGATATCCTGTGCTTCTTCCCAGGCTTCTTCGGCACTGCGCACCAGTGAACCTTCAGGCACCGGCACACCGCAGGATTGCAGCAGGGTCTTGGTCAGGTCTTTGTCGCTGGCGATGCTTTCAGCAATCGCACCGGTACGATCGGTTTCAGCCGTCCAGATGCGACGTTGTGCAGCACCGTGGCCCAGTTGCACCAGGTTGCCATCGGTCAGGCGTATGGAAGGAATGCGGCGCTCGGTCGCGGCATCAACGATGCTGGCGGTGCTCGGTCCCAGGCAGCGGTCATCAACCAGTTCACGCAACTCGGTCACTTTTGCTTGCACGTCAAAGGGCTGATCTTCTATCGCCGCCATCAGCAAATCACGTCCGATTTGCAGGGCAGCGCGGCCAACCTGCTCTTCACGGGTGCGGAATGCCATTTTGTAGACACCGGCCACATTGGTAGAGCGGGTCTGGCCAAAACCGGTACGCATGCCCGCCAGGTTTTGCAATTCCAGCGCGACGTGTTCAAGGATATGGCCTGACCAGGTGCCTTCGCGCAGACGTTCAAGAAATCCGCCGCGCTCACCGACACCACAGCGATGTTCTATGATGCCTGGCAACCAGGCAGTCAGGCGTTCGTACAGGCCGGGAATCTTATTCGATGGAAATTCTTCTAGCGCACCAATATCCAGCACTGCTTCTATCACAGGGCGGTAAGTCCAGATATTTGGGCCACGCAAGTGTGTTGCGCTAAGAATGCGGATGTCTTTCTTGTTTGTTGTCATGTATGTAAACTTTTATAAGCCTGGTTATACAGACCAGATCTTGTCATTTTTTGCAGGACTTGCATAAAATCGCGCCTATGCGTTGCTGCACTTGTTACAGCTTGCCGTAACATTTTTCCTGAGTCCAATTGTAGAGCTTTTCTTCGTTTCCCTGAATGAACTACTTTTCCGCAAGAAATTCTTGCTAAAGTAGTAATGGCGCTTGGTATATCGTATTGAAAGCGAATTGGAAAGGCACGCTTGCTGATATACTTGCGCGCCAGCGCAAAAGCAGTTCATCCTCTTGATCAGATTTACCTGATTATTTTTCTTTCGATAGAATACCGTAAATTGCTGCTTCCGTGACATGGCTTATGCCTGAAACGGAAACCAAGTTATCCCTTTTGCTAAAAAATATGTCCTGATTTTGTTCAGGACCAGCTCTTGAGCCGGAGTTCGTTTCACGATGACCACAACACAATTCAATCCCGAGCAGCCCGTTCTGTCGCTACCTGCGAGCTGGCAAGCCGAATTGAGCAAACAGATCGCACAAGGCGAAAACGTCTTGACCACCCTTGAGGTTGACCTCGACAGCAAACTTCGCTTTCGCAAAGGCATGCTGGTCCTCACTGACCGCCGTTTACTGACAAAAGCACCTGACGTCACTGACTGGCAGGAATGGGAATTTCGCCAGGGCTTGCAATTAAGTCATCACGATCATGCCGGCGTCGGTCATCTGGAATTGACAGATGAGCAGGGCTTGCTGGCCAGCTGGCGTTTTACCCTGGGCCAGAACCTGCATGCAATACGCCTGCTGGATCAGTTTAAGGAACAGTTGCAAAGTCATGTGACCGGCAAGTCGGTGGTACGTGCCGAGCAAAATATCTGCCCTAGTTGCAAGGCTGTGCTGGAGCCAGACCAGGATGAATGCCCGGTCTGCACCAAGGTCATCTATACGCCGCCATCCACCTGGACCTTGTTGCGCCTGTGGCGCTTTGCCCATCCTTACCGCCTGCAACTGTCCATTGGTTTTACCCTGATGTTGCTGGGTACGGCAGCGCATATGATCCCGCGCTACCTGACCAAGCCATTGACGGATGAGGTATTGATCCCTTACCAGAACGGTCAATATGTCGATCCTAAACTGGTGATGATTTACATCGGCGGTCTGCTCGGTTCAGCCGTGGTTGCCTGGCTGTTAAGCTGGGGCAAGACCTATATCCTGGCCCTGGTGTCCGAGCGCATAGGGGCGGATTTGCGTACTGCCACGTATGAACATTTGTTGAAACTGTCGCTCGAATATTTTGGTGGCAAACGTACCGGTGACCTGATGTCGCGCATAGGCAGTGAAAGTGACCGCATCTGCGTTTACCTGTCCCTGCATCTGCTGGATTTTGCGACCGATGTATTGATGTTTTTCATGACGGCGGTGGCGCTGTTGCAAATCAATACCAAGCTGGCCCTGGTGACCTTGCTGCCTTTGCCCTTTATCGCATGGATGATCCATCTGGTGCGTGACAAACTGCGTACCGGCTTTGAAAAAATAGACCGGGTCTGGGGTGAAGTCACGAACGTGCTGGCCGATACCATACCCGGCATACGCGTGGTCAAGGCCTTTGCCCAGGAAACGCGCGAAGCAGGTCGTTTCCGTGAAGCGAACAAACATAATCTGGCCGTCAATGACAAACTCAACAAGGTGTGGTCATTGTTTTCACCGACAGTATCCTTCCTGACTGATCTGGGCATCCTGGTAGTCTGGGGCTTTGGTATCTGGCAGGTATCGCGTAATGAAATTACCGTCGGTGCGCTGGTGGCCGCTGTTGCCTTTATCAGCAATTTCTATGGCCGTATTGATTCCATGAGCCGCATCGTTTCTGTGACGCAGAAGTCGGCGTCGGCAGCCAAGCGTATTTTCGACATCCTTGACCATGTATCAAGCGTGCCTGATCCGCAAAATCCGGTGAAGGTAAAAGAAGTCAAAGGCCAGATAGAATTGCGCGAAGTCGGTTTTCGCTATGGTAACCGGGCGGTGAATCGCGGCATCAATCTGAACATCAAGCCGGGTGAAATGATCGGCCTGGTGGGACATAGCGGTTCTGGCAAAAGTACGCTGGTCAACCTGATCTGCCGTTTCTACGATGTATCCGAAGGGGCGATTTTATTGGATGGTGTGGATATACGTTCGTTTGCCGTATCAGATTACCGCAGCAATATTGGTCTGGTATTGCAAGAACCTTTCCTGTTCTTCGGCACCATTGCCGAAAATATCGCTTATGGCAAACCGGCTGCAAGCCGTGATGAAATCATTGCCGCAGCGCGTGCTGCGCATGCCCATGAATTCATACTGCGTTTGCCGCAGGGCTATGATTCCATGGTCGGTGAACGTGGCCAGGGCTTGTCGGGTGGTGAGCGCCAGCGTATTTCTATTGCCCGTGCCTTGCTGATCGATCCGCGTATTTTGATCATGGATGAAGCCACCTCTTCCGTCGATTCACAAACAGAAAAAGAAATCCAGAAAGCGCTGGATAATCTGGTACAAGGCCGTACCACTATCGCCATTGCCCACCGCTTATCGACGCTGCACAAGGCCGACCGCCTGGTGGTGCTGGACCGTGGCCAGGTTGTGGAAGTAGGCGGCCATGATGAATTGATGGCGAAAGAAGGAGCCTACTACAGACTGTATCAGGCACAGGCGCGGAATGCGGCAGAAAACGTGGCAGAGCTGGCGGAGGATTGAACACATGAGCACCACAAAATTTGAACTCAGCCGCAATGCGTTTGGCAAACTCATCCTCACCAATGAAGCCGGTGAAGTATTTGAAGGCGTCAGCCCGGTCAGGGCATTTCCTATCCAGTCGCCATTGATCAGCATTTCCATGGTATTGAGCGATGGCCGCGAAGTGGCGTGGATAGATCAGCTTGACGATTTGTCGGAAAAATCCAGGATACTGGTACTGGAAGAGCTGGAAGGGCGCGAATTCATGCCCGAAATCAGCCGCATTGCCAGCGTCACCAGCTTTGCCTTGCCCTGCACCTGGAAAGTCAACACCGACAGGGGCGAGACAGAATTTGTGCTGAAAGGCGATGAAGACATCCGCCGTATTGGCCGCGCATCCTTACTGATTACCGATAATCACGGCATACAGTTTTTGATACGTGACATGTTTGAAATAGACAGGCATAGCCGCAAAATTCTGGATCGCTTCCTGTAATACATCCAGCTAGCCGACAAATTCGTGTGTGTAGAGCTTGGTGTCTTTCGTTTCACCAGCCAGTACCACAACGGCTTCCAGCACAAAGCCCAGGTTTTGTAGCAATTTGTTCGAGTTGTCATTCGTGGGCGAGGTGATGGCAGCCAGTGTCGACAACTGCAAGTGATTGTGCGCATAATCGACAACGGCCCTGGCGGCTTCCCTGGCATAACCCTGGCCCACATACTGCGGCAGGAAAGCATAGCCGATGTCGATATTTTTCAGGGTTTCGCGTTTTACCAGACCGCATATTCCCATGGGCTGCGCATCGTCTTTGCGTTCAACCACATACAGACTGAAGCCATTCTTTGCCTGGCTGGTCAGCGGCCCATTGATGATGGCTTCCTTTGCCGCTTCCACTGTACGTATACCCTTGTCGTGGATATTCTCGATGAAGCTGGGGTCATTGATCAGCGCTAGATAAAAGTCCGCGTCATCGATGGTCATGACTCTTAAATTCAATCTTTCCGTGCTGAGTATCTGCATTTTATTCCTGGAATCTAGTGTAGTGTTGCACTCTTCTTGCCACTTATAAAATGCGCCTTTTCCGCCGATACTGCGTCAAAAATCCTCGCAATACCTCTGTATTGCTGCGGTTTTTTCCTTGTCTCAACGAAAAATTCGCGATTTTATAAGCGCCAATCTGCGTGCAGCACTACACTAGCCAATCGTCGCAATCACCGGCGCATGATCCGATGGTTGCTCCCACTTGCGTGGTACGCGGTCGATGACGCAGGATGTGCATTGTTTTGCCAGCTCTGCCGACAACAGGATGTGGTCTATGCGCACACCTTTGTTCAGGCGGAAGCCCAGTGCACGGTAATCCCACCAGCTAAAGGATTTTTCTGCCTGTTCAAACTGGCGGAAGCTGTCTGTCAGGCCCAGGGCAATCAGGTTTTTCAGGGCAGTTCTTTCTTCTGGTGACACCAGGTTCATGCCTACCCAGGCGGCTGGGTCATGCACATCGCGGTCTTCGGGAGCGATATTATAATCACCCAGCACGGCAAGTTTGGGGTGGCGTGTCATTTCTTCCCTGATCCAGTTTTCCAGCGATGCCAGCCATTTCAGCTTGTACTGGAATTTATCGGAATCCGGCGCCTGACCATTCGGCACATAGGCGCAAATGATGCGCACGCCCAGTATGGTGGCCGCAATGATGCGTTGCTGTTCATCTTCAAACTGAGGATTGTTTTTCTGCACATCTGCGATCGGGTGTTTCGATAAAATCGCCACGCCGTTATAGGTTTTTTGTCCGGTAAAGGCGACCTGGTAACCGGCGGCTTCTATCTCTGCCTGCGGAAATTTGTCATCTGTCAGCTTGGTTTCCTGTATGCACAGGACATCGACAGGATTGGTTTCCAGCCACTGCAAGACTTGCGGCAGCCTGACCTTCAGGGAGTTAACGTTCCAGGTAACTAATTTCATGTTTTTATCGATTGTGTTGATGCGTTTTAGTCGCGCATCCGGATTAATGTGGCTGTGCTGACACAGCTTGTCTAAGCATTATTATACGGTTTCTATTTAAATGAGAATAAATCAGAACGGCCACCCTGTAGATGCCGGACTGGTTAGCATGTTACCTTGGTTATTGTGTTTTATTTACAAAACAGAAAGGCCCCTGTCTGGAAAATTCCAGCCAGGAGCCTTTTGTTTGTTTCTAAGCTTGCTTCTAAACTTATTTCTAAGCTTATTTCTGAACTATATTGCCGCTCTTAAAGCCATGTCTGCATGTAATGCAGTATAGATCAGCCTGCGCGGTTGATCAGGAAAGTGGTCAGCAAAGGCACTGGGCGACCAGTGGAGCCTTTGGCTGCGCCAGATTTCCAGGCCGTGCCAGCGATATCCAGATGCGCCCAGGTGTATTTCCTGGTGTAGCGTTCGAGGAAACAGGCTGCGGTGATACTGCCACCGGCTGGGCCGCCAATATTCGCCATATCGGCAAAATTGGATTTCAGTTGCTCGTTATAGGCTTCTTCGATAGGCATGCGCCATGCAGTATCACCAGTTTGCTTGCCTGCTGCCAGCAATTCTGCTGCCAGTTTGTCGTGCGCGTCGTCATGGCGCGTGAACAGGCCGGAATTATGGTGACCCAGGGAAGTCACGCAAGCACCGGTCAGGGTTGCCACGTCAACGACAGCTGCCGGCTTGAAGCGTTCGGCATAGGTCAGGGCGTCACACAGGATCAGGCGGCCTTCGGCATCCGTATTCAGGATCTCGATGGTTTGGCCAGACATGGATGTGACGATGTCGCCAGGGCGGGTTGCGCTGCCGGATGGCATGTTTTCGCAAGTCGGGATAACGGCGAAGACGTTCAGCTTCAACTTCATTTCACCGATGGCGCGCATGGTACCCAGTACCGAAGCCGCACCACCCATGTCGTATTTCATTTCATCCATGCCGGCACCGGCTTTCAACGAGATACCGCCAGAGTCAAAAGTGATGCCTTTGCCCACCAGAACTACAGGCGCATCCTTGGCTTTGCCGCCGTTGTGCTTGAGTACGATGAACTTCGGTGGTTCTACCGTGCCATTAGTCACAGACAGGAAACTGCCCATTTTGAGGGCTTGTATCTGTTTGCGGTCCAGCACTTCCGCAACCATTTTGTAATCGCTTGCGATTTTCTTGGCAGTATTGGCCAGGTGGGTAGGGGTGCAGATATTCGGTGGCAGGTTACCCAGTTCCTTGGTCAAGTCCATGCCATTGGCCAGGGCTTCGCTTTGCGATAAGGCATTTTTGGCAGCCGTGGCTTCTGCCGCAGTGACTGCAAATGCGACTTTCTTGACGCCAGCAGTGGATGTATCTTTCTTGCTTTTCAGTGCATCAGCACGGAAAATGCTTTCGCGGAAGGCCAGCACGGCGCTGCGGATGGACCAAGCAATGTCACGATCCTTGACCGCCGGCAGGGCCAGAACGGCGTCATTGGCACCCAGACCCGCCAGTGTACGGGCCGCAGCCTGTACTGCCTGATTGAAGGCTTTATCGCTGACTGCGGCGGCTTCTTCACCCAGGCCCACCAGCAATACGCGTTCTGCAGCAACATCAGCGATGTTGCGCAACAACAGGGAAGTACCCGCTTTTCCTGTAATATCACCAGATTTAAGGGCTGCGGCGATGTCGCCAGCCTTGTCCAGACCTGCTGCTGCAGCGGAAAGTTTCTTGTTTTCGAATACACCGACCACGATACAGCCGGTTTTAATTGCCTTATGGGCAGTCGAGGCACTTTTTGCGTCGATTGTTTTTATGCTAAAGTCCACGTATTACTCCTCTTGGTAAGTCTCGTAAAACAGATATTATAATCCTACTCATGATTTTTCAGCGCGCGCTTCGACGTGAATTAAACAGTGCCGCAGGCGCGGTCTTCACTACATTGTTCACCATCACGATCTCCGTGATGCTCATTAAAATCCTTGGACAGGCGGCAGGAGGTAAAGTTGCGTCGTCCGATGTAGTGGCCCTGATCGCCTTTACTGCCCTCATGAATATGCATATCCTGCTGTTGCTGACGGGCTTTATTTCCGTGTTGCTGGTAGTGACCCGCAGCTATCAGGATTCCGAAATGGTGGTCTGGTTCGCCTCTGGCCTGAGCCTGACGCAATGGATTGCGCCGGTGGTACGTTTTGGGGCTCCCCTCATCATCCTGACCGGCTTACTGAGTTTTATCGTCACCCCCTGGGCCAACCAGCAAAGCGTGGAATTTCGCGAACGTTTTGAAAAACGCTCGGATATCGCCAAGGTAGCGCCCGGCAAGTTCCAGGAATCCGCCTCGTCTGACCGGATTTTCTTTGTTGAAGAAGTGGCCGGTGACCTCAGCAAGGTCCAGAATATCTTCATCAATACCTATAAGGATGGCCGTTCCAGCATCGTTGTTGCCAAGGAAGGCATGATAGAAATCGACAAGCTGGGCGACAAGTTCCTGGTCATGAGCCAGGGGCGTCGTTATGATGGCGCGCCGACGGCCCCGGATTTTCAGATGATGCAGTTTGAAAAGTACGGTGTGCTGGTATCCAGCCAGAATGCCAGCGTGGCCAGTGACAAGTCAGCCAAGTCCATGCCGCTGACGGCCTTGTTGGAAAATCTCGACAGTACCAAGATGGGTGAATTGTTGTGGCGTATTTCGCTGCCGGTGATGTGTTCCGTATTGTTGTTGCTGGCGATTCCACTGGGTTACGTCAATCCCCGTGTCGGGCGTTCAGCCAACCTGATCGTGGCCTTGCTGCTGGTGGTGATGTACCTGGCCATCACGAATATATTGCAGGCGCTGGTGGTGCAGGAACGCAGCAGTTTTGGCATGGCGTGGTGGCCGCACCATCTGGTGGTGTCCTTGCTCGTCGTCGGTTTGTTCTTATGGCGTTTGAAAGTCAATAGCCGCTGGCATCCGCTGGTGTTGTGGTCCCGCTGCAAATCGAGTTTCCGTGGCAAAGAAAAGTGTCCAGCATGAAAATTTTACAAAAATATTTTGGTACGGAAATCCTGCGTGCCGTGTTATTCGTCATGCTGGCACTACTGGCCCTGTTCTCGTTTTTTGATCTTGTTAATGAGTTGCAATCTTCTGTCAACAAGGGCGGCTACCAGCTCAAGCATGCGGTCTTGTATGTCTTGCTGGGATGGCCGGGCTATATCTATGAGTTCATGCCGATTGCGGTTTTGATCGGCACCATTTACGTGCTGGCACAGTTTGCTTCCAATTCCGAGTTCACCATCATGCGTGCATCCAGCATGTCGAGCATGATGGCTGGCAGCATCTTGTTGAAGATAGGTATGCTGTTTGTCTTGCTGACCTTCTTGTTTGGGGAGGTGATTTCCCCGGTATCCAGCAAATTTGCAGAAAAGGTCAAGCTTAATGCCATCGGTGAGGCACTGGCGCAGGAGTTTCGTACCGGTTTGTGGACCAAGGACCTGGTGCGTGAAAACGGCCTGACCGGTGACGTGATCGGTTCATTGTTCCTGAACGTCAAAGAGATACTGCCAAATCGTCATTTGAAAGGCGTCAGAATATTTGAATTCGACAAGAATTTTCACCTGTCCCGCGAAGTGACCGCGACTGATGCCGAATACCTGGGCAAGAACACCTGGCGCCTGTTTGACGTGACTGAGACATCCTTCCCCAAGACACTGACGAGTGAGGACATCGCTGCAGTGAAAAGCCAAAAGCTCGATAGCCGTGACATCGTGTCAGAAGTCACACCGGATATTTTATCCGTATTGTTTGCCGACCCTGACCGCATGTCTGCCACCGACCTGGCCGCATTTACCAAGCACCTGGCGGACAATAAACAGGATGGGGAACGCTATGAAATCGCCTTTTGGAAAAAGATCACCTATCCGTTTGCAGTCCTTGTGATGATGGCACTGGCCCTGCCTTTCGCCTACCTGCATGTCAGGAGCGGTGGCGTCAGCCTGAAGATATTCAGCGGTATCATGATAGGTATGGTGTTCTACCTCATCAATGCCTTGTTTTCACATGTGGGCTTGCTCAATACCTGGCCGGCACCAGTGACGGCGCTGGTACCCAGCGTACTGTTTTTGGTGATTGCCGCCATGGGTTTGCGTTACGTGGAAAGAAATTGATGGCTGAGAAATCTGCAATGATCCTGTTCGCCCATGGTGCACGTGACCCCAGATGGGCGCAGCCTTTCCAGCGACTGCAAAAAATGACGCAGGAAAGTTTGCCGGACATCACCGTGGCACTGGCTTTTCTGGAATTTATGCAGCCCTCGCTGCCCGAACTGGTGGCCAGCCTGGTGACAGAAGGATGCCGTCAAGTCACGTTGGTGCCTATATTTTTGGGCCAGGGCGGCCACGTTTTACGCGATTTGCCAATACTGGTGGACGAACTGCGGACCAGCCACCCGGCACTTGAGGTCAGGCTCGTGAATGCTGCGGGTGAAGATGAAAGCGTTTTGTCAGCTATCCGGGATTATTGTCTGAAAGCTTGATAGCGCCTTGTTTTTCGTGCCGCTGGCTGGCATGAGTGATTGCGATTTTCTGCCACACCTACGCTGAACCCAGGGACACTATGCACATGACATCGCTGAAACTGGTACTGCGCTTGCTCTTATTTGCCTTGTTGAACTTGGCGATGCCTGTCAGCCATGCCGCTCAGGTACTGGCAGTAGGTACCGAATTTGCAAACGTATTTGAGCGCAGTGCTACCGGTGAATATACCGGTCTGGGCGTGGACATCCTGCGTGCGCTGGCGAAGCAGAACGGTGACGATATCCGGTTTGAAATCTATCCCTGGGCCAGGGCGCAATGGATGGTTGAAAATGAACAGGCACAAATACTCGTAGGTCCATACAAAACCAGCGAAAGAGAAAGCAAATTCATCTTTGCAAAAAGAGCCTTTTATCGCGACCTGATGGTCCTCTACGTGCGTAAAACTTTTGAAGTG
The DNA here is from genome assembly GCF_049340265.1 of Undibacterium sp. Di26W. Lineage (NCBI taxonomy): Bacteria > Pseudomonadati > Pseudomonadota > Betaproteobacteria > Burkholderiales > Oxalobacteraceae > Undibacterium > Undibacterium sp. Di26W. Next base: position 139,758 of record NZ_JBMPOR010000013.1, on the reverse strand, counting down.
CACTGGGATGGCAATTACACCGCTATTCCTGGTCACAGATTGGTGGTCATCAATGGCTGGGTATATGGTTCGCAATTTGAAAGTCAGCGTGCCAGTATTAAGCCGGTGCTGGCCAATACGCTCACCAATGGTTTGAACATGCTGGTGGCAAAAAGAGTGGATTTTCTGGCTGCCAATATACGTAATGCGGAAGCCACCATGAAGGCCATGGGCGTCAACAATGAACTACTGATGCTGGAACCGTATATGGACATGCAGGACGGGTATTTGGTGTATTGCAAAAACGCAGCCTGTGAGCAACTGCGCAATCACTATGATGAATTGTATGAACAGTTAAGATCAGGTGGCGCTTTGCAAGCAATGGCGCGCAAGCTCGGTGTCAGATTGCCGCCTTGAAATAAGCGGCCAAGTCTTACTCAGGACGACTTACTTCGGACGATTTACTTCGGACGATTTACTTCGGACGACTACGCGCACGCATTGCTTCACCCATCATCACCAGCACAGGCCCGGTACTGCCGGGTAAGCCATGGGCCAGGTCATTCAGGCTCATGGCCTGACTGCATTCATCCGGGCGGCTGCAATTTTCAATGATGATGACCGGCAGATTGCCAGGAAAATTGGCTGCCAGCATACGTTGCGCAGTCAACATGGCTTCCTTGCCGCCCATATACTGTACCAGAGTGTCACATTCAGGTATGCGGGTGTCGGCGCTTTCACCGGGAGCCGTGCTGGATGTGAACAGGGCCACGCTGCGGGCGATGCCGCGTTTGGTCAGTGGCTGCCGCACACTGGCGGCAGCGGCCAGGGCCGTGGTAATGCCGGGAACGATTTCATAGGCGATACCGGCTGATTCCAGTGCTGTCAGTTCTTCGTCGGCCCGTCCGAACAGCATCGGGTCGCCGCCCTTGAGGCGCACCACCAACTGATAGCTGGCGGCAGATTCCAGCATCTGTTGATTGATATGCTCTTGCGCAGCAGAGCGTTGCCCGCTGCGTTTGCCTACCGGGATTTTGACTGCCTGCGGGCACAGGTCCAGCATTTCAGCCGTGACCAAGGCATCGTACAGCACCACGTCTGCTGCGGCCAGCAGGCGGGCACCTCGTACGGTAATCAAATCTGCAGCGCCAGGGCCAGCGCCGATCAGGTACACCTTGCCTGTTGCTGTATTCACTGCTGTGCTCACTGCCGAATTCACCAGTTTATCCAAGACGTATCATGCCGGCAGCAACGGTTTGATGTGTCACTTCATCGATGAGGATGAAAGCACCGGTGGAGCGCAGGTTGCGGTAATCATCCGCAGCCAGCGCCTGGGCAACGTTCAGCGTCACGGTCGCAATATCATTCAGTTTGAGGCTGTCTGCGGGACGGCGTTCCTGGGTATTGATGTCGAGCAGGGTGTCGATGGCAGTCACTCTGGCAGCAATTTGTCGGGTGGTATGTTTCAACCAGTATTTGCGACGGATATCCAGCGCATCTTCTGACAACCAGCACAAATCGGCATTCACGGTTTTCAGCAGGGTTGCCGGGCGATCTACACCTACCAGCATGTCGCCACGCGAAATATCCACGTATTCATCCAGCAAGATGGTGACCGACTGACCGACGACTGCGGTATCAAGCGACGCATCCAGCGTCAGGATGTCTTTGACGGTGGCCGTCTGGCCACCAGGTTGCACCAGCAATTTGTCGCCCTTGCTGACTTTACCTGCTTCGATGCGGCCCATATAACCACGGAAGTCATTTGCTTCATGGCCATTGTGACGTGCGACCAGTTGTACCGGGAAGCGGAAAGGCTCGTCATGGCAGGCGTCATACACACTCAATGACTCCAGCAGTTCGATCAGGGTTGGCCCTTTGTACCATGCCAGCTTGTCACTGGCTGTCACCACATTGTCACCGGCCAGTGCAGACAATGGGATAGGACGGATGTCTTTCAGGCCCAGTTGCGTGGCAAATGCCTGATAGGCAGCGACGATGCGGTCATACACGGTCTGGTCATAGTCGATCAGATCCATCTTGTTGACGGCAACGATCACGTGTTCTATTTGCAGCAGATGGGCAATGGTGGAATGGCGTTTGGTTTGCGTCAGCAAATCCACACTGCCATCATCATTCAGTTTGACCTTGGAGACGTCGATCAGGATGATCACCGCATCTGCCGTTGATGCACCAGTCACCATGTTGCGTGTGTATTGCTCATGGCCAGGTGTATCGGCAATGATGAACTTGCGCTTCGGCGTGGCGAAATAGCGATAGGCGACGTCGATGGTGATGCCTTGTTCGCGTTCAGCTTCCAGGCCATCTGTCAGCAACGACAGGTCTATGGTGTCGCCGACGGTGCGCTTGTGTTTGGCGCGCGAGATGGCATCGAGCTGGTCAGCAAAAATACCCTTGCTGTCGAACAGCAGGCGACCAATCAAAGTGCTTTTGCCATCATCCACTGAACCAGCCGTGATGAAGCGCAAGAGGCCACGTTCTCTACCAACGGCGGCAGTCAATTGTTCTACGGCGTTCATTAGAAATATCCTTCTTTTTTACGTTTTTCCATCGAAGCTTCTGATGTCTGGTCATCCATGCGGGTGGCACCACGTTCGGTAATCTGGGTAATCGCGGTTTCGGCGATGATGGCTTCCACCGTTGCCGCATCAGACGATACCGGGCAGGTGCAAGAGATATCGCCAACCGTACGGAAGCGCACGATCTGGGTTTCTACCGTTTCACCGGCGCGTGGCGGTGTCAGGTCAGTCAGTGGTACCAGCAAGCCGTTGCGCGGAATGACCTGGCGTTCATGGGCAAAATAAATCTGCGGTAGTTCCAGTTTTTCACGGGCGATGTATTGCCAGACGTCGAGCTCGGTCCAGTTCGAGATAGGGAAAACGCGCATGTTTTCACCCGCATGAACGCGGGTGTTATACAGGTCCCACAATTCAGGGCGTTGTGCTTTCGGGTTCCATTGACCAAATTCATCACGGAAAGAGAAAATCCTTTCTTTGGCGCGGGCTTTTTCTTCATCGCGACGGGCACCACCTATGCAGGCGTCAAATTTGTGCTCGGCGATAGTTTCCAGCAAGGTTACCGCTTGTGCCGCATTGCGTGAATCAGTTGCCGGGTTGCGCAGGCGTACCGTGCCACGGCGTATCGATTCTTCGACCGAGCCAATGATCAGGCGTTCTTCCAGTTCGGCCACGCGCTTGTCGCGAAAGGCAATCACCTCAGGAAAGTTATGGCCAGTATCGATATGTACCAGCGGGAAAGGGAATTTACCCGGGCGGAAAGCCTTTTCTGCCAGGCGCAGCAAGACGATAGAGTCTTTGCCGCCGGAAAACAGCAGGGCAGGGTTGCTGCATTCAGCCGCGACTTCACGCATGATATGGATGGCTTCCGATTCCAGCCAATCCAGGTGGCGATTACTCGCAGCATCAATAAAATGGTTTTCCACGACAGTATTCATGATTTTTCTTCTCAGACAGCTTGTTTAATTCGGACCAGTTTGCCATCGACTACATGCAGGCCGCATTCTTTTGAATCCGGGTTTTCCCACCACCAGCGACCAGCCCTGACATCTTCACCCGGCTGTATGGCACGGGTACAGGGTTCACAGCCTATGGATGGATAGCCTTTGTCATGCAGAGGATTGTAAGGCACATTGTTGCTTCTGAGATAGTGCCAAACGTCTTCTTCTGACCAATCCGCCAAAGGATTGAATTTTTGCAGGCCATGTGTTGCATCATCTTCTTGTATAGCAAGTTCAGTACGGGTGGCCGACTGGGCGCGACGCTGACCGGTAATCCAGGCCTTGTTGCCTGCCAGGGCACGTTTCAGTGGTTCCACCTTGCGTATGCGGCAGCATTCCTTGCGCATCTCCACGCTGTCGTAAAACGCATTCAGACCATGCTGGCTGACATAGGCTTCGACGGCGGCAGCTTCAGGTTTGAACAGCCTGATTTCGGTGCCATAGGTTTCCTTGACTTTATCCAGCATGCCCAGGGTTTCTGCATGCAGGCGTCCGGTTTCCAGCGAGAAAATGCTGATGTTCAGCTTATTGCGCAAAATCAGGTCAGTCAATACCATATCTTCGGCAGCCAGGCTGGAGGCAAACACGGCTGGTGCGTAGTCGGCAGCAATCTTGTCAAGCGTAGCCTTGGTAGCGGCAAGACGTTCCTGGAAATCACTCATACCGCTGCTCCACTGCGCTCTGCACGACGGAACAAGGGATTCTTTTCATCCCATGAAGTCTGGTATTTTTCAGAAAAATCAGTCAGGCCCTTGATGGCGTCGTGGATATTCTTGTCTTCACGTGTGGCAAAGGCATTGAAACCTACGCGCTGCATGTAAAACAACTGGTCGCGCAAGACATCGCCGATGGCGCGCAATTCGCCGTTAAAACTCAGGCGTGAACGCAAATTGTAGGCGATGGAATAACCACGGCCATCTGAAAATTTAGGAAAATCCACTGCCAGCAGACTAAAGCGACTGATATCTTCTTTCAAATCCTTTGCTTGCTCATCACTGCTGAACCAGACAGCCAGGTCAGTGCGACTCAACAGGCTTTCACGTTGCAGCAACCACACTTTCAGCGGGATGATGACTTTGCCAGGCGGTACGCTGACGGCATCCGGTGTTTCATTTTCATCCAGGCGCAATACGGTCCAGTCGTCGGCTACGATGGTTTTGTCTTTAATAATTTCTCGCATGATGCACTTTCTTAATTTCAGTAGCTGACAGCAGTACCGGCGTCTTCACCATGATGTTCATTGGTACGTATCGGTGTTGCATACACAAATTCCTTGAAGGGCGCGATACCCAGGCGTTGTGCGGTATCGATGAAGCGCTCATTTTCAAGGCGGTCACGCACATACACTTGAATGATGCGGTCTATCACCTCCGGCATTTGGCCAGCTGCGAAAGACGGGCCGATGATCTTGCCTATGGCGGCATTATTGCCTTGCGCACCACCGATGGACACCTGGTAAAACTCGCTGCCGTCTTTGTCCACACCCAGAATGCCGATATTGCCAATGTGGTGATGACCGCAGGCATTGATACAACCGGACATATTCAATTCCAGGTCACCAATATCATGCAAGTAATCAAGATCACTAAACCGGTCCGTGATATCCAGGGCGATAGGGATGGATTTGGCATTCGCCAGCGCGCAGAAGTCACCGCCAGGGCAGCAAATCATGTCGGTCAGCAAACCTACATTAGGTGTCGCCAGGCCATGCGCTTTGGCTTCTTGCCACAGTGAGAACAGGGCAGATTGCTGCACGTCCGACAGAACAATATTTTGCTCATGCGTGACGCGCAGCTCAGAAAAACTATAACGATCAGACAGGTCAGCAATAAAATCCATTTGTCCTGCTGTGGCATCACCTGGCGGGACGCCTGGTTTTTTTAATGACAAAACCACACTCGCATAACCGGCTACTTTATGTGATTTGACATTGCGTTTAATCCAGTTGGAAAATGCTTTGTTATCAGTCTTGTGCTGTTCATAGGTGGCGTCGCTTGCTGGCAAGTTCAAGTACGCAGGCGTACTGAAATACGAGGCTACCCTTTGCAATTCTTCATGCGTCAGCGTACCAGGACCATCTTTGATGTCGGCCCATTCTTCTTCAACCTGCCTGGCAAACACATCTGCACCGATGGCCTTGACGAGGATCTTGATGCGTGCCTTGTATTTATTGTCACGTCTTCCGTGTTGATTATAAATACGCAGGATGGCTTCGAGATAAGTCATCACATGCTGCCATGGCAGAAATTCGCGAATCACACTTCCCAATATGGGTGTGCGACCCATGCCGCCGCCAACCATGACCTTGAAACCGACTTCGCCCGCTTCGTTGTGTACGACGGTCAGGCCAATGTCATGTACCGCGATTGCGGCGCGATCTTCCAGTGCGCCATTGATGGCGATTTTGAACTTGCGCGGTAAGTACGCGAATTCAGGGTGGAAGGTAGTCCATTGGCGCAAAATTTCGGCATAAGGACGTGGGTCTATCACCTCGTCAGCCGCAACACCAGCAAATTCGTCCGAGGTGATATTACGCATGCAATTACCAGAGGTCTGGATAGCATGCATTTCTACACTAGCCAATTCTTCCAGAATCTTGGGCGAATCTTCCAGATTGATCCAGTTGTACTGGATATTTTGACGGGTAGTAAAGTGACCATAGCCCCGGTCATATTCACGGGCAATATGGGCAAATTTGCGCATCTGATTCGACGACAGCATGCCGTAGGGTACGGCAACGCGCAGCATGTAGGCATGCCGCTGATTGTACAAACCGTTTTGCAAACGCAAGGGCAGAAATTCTTCTTCTGTCAATTCATTAGAAAGGCGACGCGCTACTTGATCGCGGTATTGTACGATACGTTCTTTGATGATTTGGTGATCGTGCTGGTCGTAACGATACATCTTTAATTACCCATAAAATACGTGTGTAAGTACGCAATTGCAAACACAGTTAAAAGACAAGTTTGGCGGCAACCAGAGTTAAAGTGGTTGCCAGCAAGCCACGTAAAAATTTTTCAGGGACGGCGCGAGCCGCCATCGAACCCAGCGTGATACCCGGCAGAGAGCCGATCAGCAAGCTGCCCAGCAAGACCCAGTCTATCGAACCCAGCCACCAGTGTCCAAAGGCGGCAATGGCAGTCAATGGCACGGCATAGGCAATATCAGTGCCGGCGATGTGCGCAGCAGACATGCGTGGATACAGCATCACCAGCAAGGTCGCGCCGATGGCACCGGCACCGATGGAAGAAATGGTCACCAGCGTTCCCAGCAAGGCACCAGCTGCGATCGTGGCTATGGCCAGGTTTTTGCCTTGCAATTGCTTTTCTGGGTGATTATTCAACCAGTTCAGCATCTTGCCCTTGAACAGCAGGGCAACCACGGTCAGCAGCACGGAAACAGCGATGGAATAGCGTATGAGTTGACCAATTTCCTTGTCCAGCGTGCCAAAATGCTTGAGAAACAGGGTGGCAACCACAGCTGCTGGCAGGGCACCATAGCATAGCAGGCGGACCACATTCCATTCAACCGTGCCACGCAGGCGATGGGTAAAAGTGCCAGTGGCCTTGGTGATCGAAGCAAAGGCGAGGTCGGTTCCTACCGCGACTGTCGGCGAGACGCCAAACAGCAGGGTAAGCAGGGGGGTCATGAGCGAGCCGCCACCCACGCCGGTCAAGCCGACCAGGGTGCCAACAGCAAATCCCGAAAATATATAGGTTAAAGTCATATCGCCTCGCGCAAAGTAGGTGCATCGTAATGAATTCAGGCTTTATTCCAAACTACTTAGTATTCATTTGCTTATATACGTATTTGATATATACAAAATCACTGACCTGATATTGTCTTTAGTTTAATTCATGAGCTGAACATAAATGATTTAAAAGCCAGGATAAGCAAGAAAGCTTGTGCTTTTGACGTGTTTTTTTTGACTGAATGACACTGAAGCCTGCAAATGGACCTGATATACCGCTTGCAGGACAAGAAGGCCGATGGCCTTTAAGAATGAGCATAGATGTTGCTACGTGGAAATGCCAGCTAAATCAGACAACATTTTTAACAATTGTATTGATCGACGCTCTTGAATGGATAAGCGTTAAACATGACGACAGCAGAATGAGTTGTCAGCCCGGCTATCAGTAAGGGTTTCGATTTTTACGTATAATCAACAAGCCGAATAACTCGGTAGGTTGTACGTCTTCAGGGCGGGGTGTAATTCCCCACCGGCGGTAAATTTGCAGGTATTTCTTGGTGATGACCTGGTCATGCCTTGCTTATCCTGCAGACAAGCCCGCGAGCGCTTGCAGTCAAAGGCAGAATCAGGAAGTCGCTGAAACTGCATGCAAGGTCAGCAGATCTGGTGTGATTCCAGGGCCGACGGTCATAGTCCGGATGAGAGAAGATGCGCCTTATGTAAGAACGTGTTTACGATCTGTAGCGAGCGAGCGTCAGCGGGGTAAGGGTAACAAAAGCGCAGCGCAAAAAGCGGAATGGTCTTAAGACCATGAGCATTTTGAGCAGCGCATGAGCCTCGCGTGGACTCCGATTGCGCACGCGCAGTAAGATCGTAAGCAGGTTCTAAAGCACCTATGGTCACGACCATGGGCGCTCGCGTTTGGCTATTCGTTTTTTGCTCCCTGAAACGTCTTTTGCACATTTACTTTTGCCGGAGCGTTTCATTATGTTGAATACCATCATTACCCATCCTTCTTCCAGTTCTGCTGAACCGGAAATGCTTTCCCTTAGTCCATTTGAACAACGCCTGCCCAGAGCGCTGGAAGACCTTCGTAACGGTCGTCCGGTCTTGCTCATGGATGACTTTGACCGCGAAAACGAGGCCGACCTTATCGTTGCCGCCGAAAAAATCACGCTTGAATCCATGGCCAGGCTGATACGTGATTGCAGTGGCATCGTTTGTTTATGTCTGACTGACGACAAATTGCAGCAACTCGATCTGCCTCCCATGGTCATCAATAATGAAAGTCGCTATGGCACAGCTTTTACCGTGTCAATAGAGGCCAGACAGGGCGTGACCACGGGTGTGTCTGCTGCTGACCGTGTCACCACTATACTGACTGCCATCGCACCTGATGCCAAACCTGAACATCTGGCCCGACCCGGCCATGTCTTCCCTTTGCGGGCTGCACCCGGCGGCGTCCTCAGCCGGCGTGGCCATACCGAAGGTTCGGTCGATCTGGCACAGATGGCGGGCTTGTCCCCCGCGGCTGTCTTGTGTGAATTGATGAATGCCGATGGCAGCATGGCCAAGGGCGAGCAAATCATCGAATATGCAGTCACCCATGATATGGTGGTGTTGACGATCGATGAACTGGCACGCTATCGGGAGCAAGCCGGGGTGTAAAATCGGGGTGTAACAACCATTAAGTTCATCTCAGGAGTGACGGTCATGCCTATGCCAAGGAAAGTGTGCTTGCTGGCAATTTTGTTGACCGTCACGTTGACGCCTGTCGACATGCATGCCGAACCGGCAGCTTGGTACAAATGGCGCAGCAAACTGAATACCCATGTAGTCTGTTCCCAAACCTCGCCCGGCGAGGGCTGGGAACAACTGACTACCGCGTATCGTGATGCCCGCTGCGAAAAGCCAAAGAAAAACTGATGGCGTGTTTCCGCAATTCTTCTTGCACATCGCGGCTTCTTTGCATAAAGTTAATTCATCGGCAAATGGCATGCTTATATCTTTACCATAAGCAAGAACTGATGCCGATTCTTCGTTCAACTCCACGATTCGCTTCTTCATAAGCCAAGGATAATCAGTCTCTCAAGCCGCACGCAAAATGATATAAAAAATTGCTTGTTGCCAGCGAAAATTGACTGTCCTGCAGCACTTCCCAGATGGCAGCCACATCATGAAACCAGGAAACGAAGGAGTTACCATGTTGAACGAACGTGAGGCAGAGAGCTGCTACCTCGGTCAGTTTATTCCCCTGCAGTACCATCACAATATGTTGATGGATTTAAACCGTATGGACAACTTCAAAGCGGCGATACGACGCCAGGTGTTTGAAGGTGCCAAAGTGCTGGAGCTGGGTGGTGGCACTGGCGTGCTGTCCTGGTTTGCCGCGCAGGCTGCGTCCAAGGTGTATTGCGTCGAATTCAACCCGGACATGGTGGATGAAGCACGTCGTTTGCTGGCCATGAACCGCTATGGCGAAAAAGTTGAAGTCATCCATGCCGATGCATTTGAATACCTGCCGCCAGAGCCAGTCGACGTTGTTATCTGCGAGATGATACACGTGGCCATGCTGCGTGAAAAACAGGTAGAAGTCATCGAGAATTTTAAAAAGCGTTATGCCGCCAGGTTTGGCGGCCCCTTGCCTGTATTCATTCCTGAAGCCGTGGTCATGGCGGTGCAGCCCTTGCAACAGGCCTATGATTTTTCTGGTTACCAGGCACCCATTATTCAATTCCAGCAAGCCGGTGTATTTTCCGCCGACACTGTGGAACTGGCACAGCCTGCCTTGTATAGCATCATCGATTTCAACCAGGACAATGAGTTGCAAATTCGCTGGGAAGGCCATTTCACCATAGAGCGCGCAGGCACCGTCAGCGCCTTGCGTTTTGTCACCAAGAATATCCTGGCGGTGTTGATGGAAACTTCCTCCACCATAGACTGGCTGAATAATTATATGGCCTTGCCGGTGGCACAGCCGGTAGCGGTCAAAGAGGGCGATATTCTGCAAGTCAGCTTCCAGTATCGTGCTGGTGGTTCTATCGCATCCCTGCAGAATTCCATGCGTGTGGAAGTCAAATCCACCGCATCGGCACGTGCCCGCCATTTGTCGCTGGCCTATGGTTGAATAGTTTCGGGATATAAAACAGGACTTAGAACCTATTTTCCTAAGTCCTATAAAGAGCCTGCATTTGTCTCATTTTTGTTTATTCAGATGCAGACTCTTTTTGTTTGATGACAAAGCTTATTCTGAAGACCTGTCCTCACTATTTTCTGGATGTGCCAGCGCCTGTTGTATCAATTCTTCATCAGTAATCGGTGGCATTTCATTGAGTTCTTCTGGCGTGGGCTGATCCGCTAATTTTAGTGCATGCTCACCAAGAAATCCCAGAGCTGCCTGCGCTGTTTCTGCTTCATCCGGCGGACCGGCCTTTGCAGTCACGCCGTCGTCGTTCGACAGGTTTTCCAGACTGTCATCCAGATCGTATTCATTGCTGTTCCCTTCCACTGCCAGGGCTTGCTGCAACAAGTCATCGTCTGATATGGGCGGAAGTTCAGCCAGTTCCTGATCTGTTGATTCCTCAATAGCCTCAATAGCCACAACAGAGGAATTTTGAGAGACGGGCAGAGTGCCGCTTGTTACCGGGTCTGACGGAACTTTTGTTTTGCCGGGATTATCTAAATTTTTCAGGTAGGCAGCAAAGTCCCCATTATCTGGAGTGTCATTCTTCATCATTTGCAGTGTTGTTAAGTGGTCGATACAGGCGCCTGTTTCTTGCAGTAGCCGCAGTTTCAAGTCAGTGATTCCACATTCCCGCTATATTTTTGGTATATGGACAAAACTATTTCCTTCGCGTATGGTCTCAAATCCTGAACGTTGCGCTTATTCCTTATTTTCCGCATCTTACCTGGAGTCAAACAATGTCTTTACGTTTTACTGTTCCGCATGCCCGAAAATTAATGATTGCCCATCTGCTTGCCGGGTTCATGGTATCTGGCCTGGCCCAGGCTGCTCCTGTAGTTGCCAAGGTAGCACCGCTTAAATCAAAACAGACGATGGCGGATTTGATCAAGGCTTCCAGCAACACTGACTGGCGCCCTTTGAATCCAGATAATACCCTGTATATGGAACTGGAAAAAGGTCGTGTCGTGATTGAACTGGCGCCGGATTTTGCACCCAATCACGCCCAAAACATCAAGGCTCTGGTGCGTGAAGGCTATTTCGATGGCCTGGCCATCGTGCGTTCACAAGAAAACTATGTCGCACAGTGGGCAGACCCGGATGAAAAGCGGGAAGTGAAAACTGCCAAGCGTCAACTGGCTGGTGAATTTACCGTCAAATACGCATCCAGCCTGCCTTTCACCCGTTTGCCTGATGTCGATGGGTTCGCCCCGCAAGTGGGCCATGCGAATGGCTTTCCCGCTGGGCGTGATCCCAAGGCGGGCACCGCCTGGCTCGCGCATTGCTATGCCAGCGTCGGCGTTGCACGGGGTGCTGAATCGAATAGTGGCGATGGTACTTCGCTATATGTCGTCACCGGCCATGCACCAAGGCAGCTGGACAGAAATATTACCGTGGTCGGCCGTGTCATGCAGGGCATGGAATTATTGACGACACTGCCGCGTGGTAAAGGTAATCTGGGGTTTTATGAAAAAGCCGAAGAGCGCACGCCGATCAAATCCATCAAGATCGCGGCTGACGTACCCGAAGCAGAACGCAGCAAGCTGGAAATCGTACGCACCGATACCGCAACGTTCAAATCCATTGTCGAAGCACAAAGAAATCGTGGAGGTGACTGGTATAAGGTACCGGCAGGCTATATCGATCTGTGCAATGTACCCGTGCCGGTACGCGCACAAAAATAAGCTGTTTGCGATGAGCCCGGCAAGCTAAAGAAAGTAAACAAGAATGTAGGCACAGAAAAATTTCTGGCCTGCATTTTTACTTTGCCACCATGAGCTTGATCAGGCAGTTTGGTCTGGCGCAGTTGCCGGTTTTGCTTTGGCAGACAGGGTCGTGACATCAACGCCGTTTCTCAGTGCTTCCAGTCCAGGTGGTTCGGCGTTAAACCAAAGCCAGCCGGTATCGGTTGCACCGTTGTTGATACTCCATTGCTTGAACCCGCCAGTGATATACACACTGACAAACCCCAGGGCAAGAACAGCAACAATGACGGTGGCAGAGAAAGACGCCATCTTGAACAACGAAGCGCCAGGAAAGGCGCTGTATGAAAATGCCATCAACAAGCCCATAATGGCCAGGATGCAGACGGTAAGCTTGATGATGGTGATACGCAATTGGGACATCTCGGTTCTCCGGTAAAAGGATCAATAGGCGTTTGTTGCAATTGCAATTTGATTCTACGCCATATTCATCGAATTTGCCGGACAATCGACAACAGCCTGTCGTACTGTCCGGCAGACCACCGTTTACCTCTGCATTATTTATTGCCCAGGATTGTGAAACTCTTCATGGATCTGGTTGATTCCCGCTATCAGTTCATCATTGAGACTGACTTCGAGGGCGTCAATGTTTTCTTTCAACTGCACCAGATTCGTCGCACCGATAATGGTGCTGGCGACGAACCAGCGCGAATAGCACCAGGCCAGCGCCAACTGGCTGGGTGTCAGGCCGTTGGCGCGTGCCAGTTCTGCATAGCGCTTGCTGGCAGCGAATACGCTGGCACGCAGGTAGCGTGGGCTCCAGGTAGATGGAAACAGGGTCAGGCGACCAGGGGCCTGGGCATTGTCTATGTATTTGGCGCTGAGTTGACCAAAGGCCAGCGGGCTGTATGCCAGCAAACCGACTTTTTCACGATAACAGGTTTCATCCAGGCCCTGTTCAAAAGAGCGATTCACCAGGCTGTAGGCATTTTGTATGCTGGCGATACGCGGTGCGCCCTGCAGGTCTGCCTGTTTGACAAATTCGCTGACACCCCAGGCACTCTCATTCGACACACCAAAAGCGCGAATCTTGCCTTCCTTCACCAGCGCATGCAAGGCGGCCACGGTATCGGCAATCGCAGTGCAGGGGCGTTCCAGTTCAGGGTTAAACTGCTTTTGACCAAAGATGGGCACATTGCGGCTGGGCCAGTGCAATTGATACAGATCGATATAGTCAGTCTGCAAGCGTTGCAGGCTGGTTTCTACCGCTGCCCGCAAGTTTTTTTCATCGAGATCTGTCTCGCCATTGCGCATCCAGTTCATGCCACGGGAAGGACCAGCGGCTTTGGTCGCCAGTATGACATCACTGCGCTTGCCGGATTTTTTCAGCCAGGTACCGATGTATTGTTCTGTCCTGCCCTGGGTCGCGGCGCGTGGCATGACGGGATACATTTCTGCCGTATCGATAAAATTGATGCCGCGTTCCAGCGCATAATCCAACTGCTCATGTGCCTGTGCTTCGGTATTCTGTTCGCCAAAGGTCATGCTGCCCAGGCAAATCGTGCTGACATTTAATTGGCTGTCGCCTAACAGTACTTTTTTCATGTTTGCTTTTATCTGAACTTATTTTCTTGGTTTATTTGCTTAGCTTATTTGCTTAGCTTATTTGCTTAATCGTATGGTGTCGGCACATTCCTTAACCAGCGCCGGGCCCTGGTAAATCAGGCCAGAATACAATTGAATCAGTGCCGCACCTGCCTGCATTTTTGTTACCGCATCAGCGCCAGAAAAAATCCCGCCCACACCGATGATGGGTAATTCATTTCCTAATTCTGCCTTCAAGGCGCGTATCACGCGATTCGATGCTTCAAACACCGGTTTGCCCGACAGGCCACCCGCTTCTTCTGCATGTGGCAAACCTTGCACCGCGTCACGAGTAATCGTGGTGTTGGTGGCGATGACCCCATCGAGCTTGTGGCGCAACAGGGCTTCGGCTATGGTCTTGATCTGTTCTGCATCGATGTCAGGTGCAATTTTAAGCGCAACCGGCACATAACGCTTGTGCTCGTCTGCCAGGCGCAACTGGGCTTGCTTTAATTGTGACAGCAAAGCGTCCAGCTCGCTGGCACCCTGCAACTGACGCAGGTTCTTGGTGTTGGGCGAAGAGATGTTCACCGTCACATAACTGGCATAGGGGTAGACCCTGGTCAGGCAATGCAGGTAATCATCGGCTGCGCGTTCTATCGGCGTGTCGGCATTCTTGCCTATGTTTAAACCCAGTACACCTTGTTTATCTTGATAAAAGCGTGATGCCTGCACGTTACTGACAAAGGCATCCACACCACCGTTATTGAAACCCATGCGGTTGATGATGGCTTCTGCCTGGGGCAGGCGAAACATGCGCGGCCTGGGGTTACCCGCTTGTGCGCGCGGTGTCACCGTACCAATTTCAATCGATCCAAAACCCAGCGCTGCCAAACCATCAATGCAGGCACCATCTTTGTCCAGACCGGCAGCCAGGCCTACAGGATTGGGAAAGCGCACACCCATGACCGTGCGTGCGTCATCAGCGGGTTTGCGACCAAACATGCCAGCCAGGCCCAGTTTGCTGGCACCTTGCAGCGCGGGTAAAGTCAGGTGATGCGCATTTTCCGGGTCCATTGCAAACAGGGCAGGGCGGACCAGGGAATAAAGAAGTTTCGCGGACATGAAATTATGAGGGGAAGAAAAAGTGAAAAAATAGTGGTGACGAACGTGGAAGATGCAGTGGCCTGCACGAGACGATCAATACAGCGTCATGCCTCGCGCAAGGTCTGCCAGCGTCCCTGCATCAAGGCATCCAGCGGGCGGAAATTGGTTTTGTAAGCCATCTTGGGGCTGGCCGCAATCCAGTAACCCAGATACACATACGGCAGCTTTAACAACCGGGTTTGCTCTATCTGCCACAGCACATTGTAGGTACCGTAAGATGCGGATACATCGTCCGGATCATAAAAGGTATATACCGATGACAGGCCATCAGTCAGCACATCGATAATGCTGACCATGCGCAAGACTTGCTGTTCATCCCTGAACTCCACCAGGCGGGTATTGACCCGGCTTTGCAGTAAAAATTGGGCATACTGGTCGCGGCTGTCATGGTCCATGCCGCCACCGGCATGGCGCTCGCCCTGATAGCGCTGATAGAGCTCATAGTGTTCTTGCGCATAACTAAGGCTGGTGACGCGCGCCGTCAGCTTGCCGTGTTTTTTCCAGGCGCGCCGCTGGCTGCGATTGGTTTCAAATTCCTGCACGCGTATACGCACTGGCGTGCAGGCCTGGCAGTTATCGCAATGCGGTCGGTAGATAAAGATGCCGCTACGCCGGAAACCACTCTTCACCAGTTCTGAATACGCATCCGCATTGATCAGATGTGCAGGCGTTGCCACCTGCGAGCGCGCCTGCAAGCCTTCCAGATAACTGCAAGGGTAGGGCGCTGTCGCATAAAATTGTATGCTGGCGAAAGGTAGTTCGTTAAGTTGGGTCACAGACTGATCTTGTTGGTGATGGTCCAATCGGTAATGGCTGGCAGGGCAGTGGCATGTTCCAGTCGGCGCAAAAACTCGCTGCGTGCAATCGGTTTTGCGCCCAGAGATGCCAAATGTCCTGTCTCTTGCTGGCAGTCTATCATTTTCACGTCATGTTCACGCAAGAAAAATACCAGGTGGCTCAGGGCAATTTTAGAGGCATCCGTGACCCTGGCAAACATGGATTCACCATAGAACATGCGCCCTATGCAAACGCCGTAAGCCCCACCCACCAGTTCCCCGTTCAGCCACACCTCTGCCGAATGAGCATAACCCGCTTTGTGCAAATCACAATAACCGGCCACGATGTCTTCAGAAATCCAGGTGCCTTCCCGGTCCTTGCGTGGCGCGGCACAGGCGCGCATCACCTGTTCAAAGGCAGTGTCAAAGCGTAGCTGCCAGCGGTCATCTTTACTGATCTGGCGCAGGCGCTTTTTCAAGCTGGCGGATACCTTGAAGTCTTGCACTTGTAACACCATGCGTGGATCGGTAGACCACCACAGTATCGGCTGCCCCTCAGAAAACCAGGGGAAAATGCCATTCCTGTAGGCATACAACAGGCGGCTGGCCGATAAATCGGCTCCGGCTGCCAGCAAGCCTGCCGCCCCGTCTTTTTCTGTAAGCGCCGTGCTGGGGTGAGGGAAGGGGCTATCTGCTTCCAGCCAGGGTATCACGTTGCCATTCCATAGTGATGCACCAAAAAAACGCCATTTTTTAGTGCGGGGTGATGCCCCGCTAACTCATCCAAACTTAAATTCTTCATTAAATCAATCACTTATCAATTTGCACTAAATTGGAACGTATTTTGCTTTATCGGTGCGCCATTTATATAAATCTGCACTTTTATTGGGAGAATTTTTGCATGACCGCACAAAATAGTAGCACCGATGCATTGTTTATCTTGTTGGGCGCCATCATGATTCTAGCAATGCACGCCGGTTTTGCGTTTTTAGAATTAGGTACAGTACGCAAGAAAAACCAGGTCAATGCCCTGGTCAAGATTCTTGTTGATTTTGCCGTATCCACCATTGCCTATTTCTTTGTGGGCTATACCGTTGCCTATGGCGTACAGTTTTATTCCGGGGCCGAAGTGCTGGTTGCCAAAAACGGTTTTGAACTGGTCAAGTTCTTTTTCTTGCTGACCTTTGCCGCTGCCATACCCGCCATTATCTCAGGTGGTATTGCCGAACGGGCAAAATTTCACCCACAACTGATTGCCACAGCCTTGCTGGTAGGTGTCTTGTACCCTTTCTTTGAAGGTATCGCCTGGAACCAGCGTTTTGGCATACAGGCCTGGCTGAAAATGGCATTTTCTGAAGAATTTCATGACTTTGCCGGTTCTGTCGTCGTGCACGCCTTTGGCGGCTGGGTTGCCTTGCCCGCCGTCTTGTTGCTGGGGGCACGTCGGGGCCGCTACATGAAAAACGGTGCCATTGCCGCCCACCCGCCATCCAGCATCCCTTTCCTGGCGTTGGGCGCATGGATACTGACAGTAGGCTGGTTCGGCTTCAACGTCATGAGCGCACAAACTCTGGACAAAATGAATGGCCTGGTGGCCATCAATTCCCTGATGGCCATGGTTGGTGGCACCCTGGTGGCATTCTTGATGGGCAAGAATGACCCAGGTTTCGTCTATAACGGCCCACTGGCGGGCCTGGTGGCGGTCTGCGCCGGTTCTGATCTCATGCATCCGCTGGGCGCGCTGGTCACCGGTGGCATTGCCGGTGCCATCTTTGTCTGGATGTTTACCTGGACCCAGAATAAATGGAAGGTGGATGATGTATTGGGTGTCTGGCCCCTGCATGGTTTGTGTGGTGCCTGGGGTGGTATCGCCGCCGGCATCTTTGGCATGAAGTCTTTGGGCGGCCTGGGTGGCGTCAGCTTCATGTCGCAACTGCTGGGCACGCTGATGGGTGTGGCGATTGCTTTTGTCGGTGGCTATGTTATCTATGCCAGCCTGAAGAAACTGATAGGCATACGCCTGGACCCGGAAGAAGAGTTTGAAGGCGCAGATTTATCGATACACAAAATCTCGTCCACTGCCGAACGCGAAACCAGTTGGTGATGACGAAAAAAATGGGCGATCAATTCGCCCATTTTTATGCCTGCGCCCGGTTCAATCATGCATATCGGTCACGATTAGCCGCGATTAACCACGATCAGCCATGCCGTATGGGCTTAAAAATATCATGCGCATGCACCTCATATTGCCCACCCTGTTTCACCTGCGCCAGGTTG
Source organism: Undibacterium sp. Di26W (assembly GCF_049340265.1). Taxonomy (NCBI): domain Bacteria; kingdom Pseudomonadati; phylum Pseudomonadota; class Betaproteobacteria; order Burkholderiales; family Oxalobacteraceae; genus Undibacterium; species Undibacterium sp. Di26W. Next base: position 121,862 of record NZ_JBMPOR010000013.1, on the reverse strand, counting down.
GCAAAGAAAAATTTCAACGTATGCGTCGTGGTAGGAAAGGCGATGTCTTCCCAGGGGATCTGTTCTTCAGAAAACAGCGCCACTTCCAGGCTTTCCACGCCTGCAGCATAATCCAGGTCAAGCAGGGTGGCGCGATAAAACAGATGCACCTGATGTACATGTGGCACGTTCAGAATCGAAAACAGTTCATGTAACTTGATATGGGCACCAGCTTCTTCGTCTGTTTCGCGCTGCGCAGCCTGTGATGTGGTTTCATTGTTTTCCATAAAACCGGCAGGCAAGGTCCAGAAACCCAGGCGCGGCTCAATCGCACGCCTGCACAGCAAGACCTTGGTCACGCCATCATCTTCCCATACCGGAATAGAGCCAACCACCATCTTGGGGTTTTGATAGTGGATAGTGCCGCAAGCCGGACAGACAAAACGTTCACGGGTGTCATCAGCAGGAATTTGCAAGACGACTGGGGACGCACATTCAGAACAGAATTTCATGAGAAAAAGAGTGGAAATTGGCGAATCCTCAGAGTGTAACACCTGTCCACCCAACTACCGCAATAGTCCGAATCCCATAAAAGGATTGCGCAGAGCAGCAAAACAATGTATAGTTTCATTCTTCAGACGCGGGGTGGAGCAGTCTGGCAGCTCGTCGGGCTCATAACCCGAAGGTCGTAGGTTCAAATCCTGCCCCCGCAACCAAGTATTCAAGCCCTTGATCAGGAATGATCAAGGGCTTTTTGCTTTGCTGGTGAAATAGCATTTCCCGTAGGCGCGATCAGTGCAACGTAGTCGCACGCATGTTAAGTGCCAAAATTCCAATAGCTATCTCAAAACAATGTCTGACACGTCGCACATTTGTCAACCAGGTTTCGTCTGGTGCGACGTGACACTATTCTTCAAGGGTGTAGCTGACTACTACCGTCATGCGTGCGAATGCGCGGGGCTTCGCACGTGGACTATGGCACTACTGTTTCTCTTTGCTACCTTTGCGATAATAAATGACGCCAAGAACAAAAAGGATAATGGGCATGCCGATAGCGACAAAGCCCTGTTCACTGAAATGCTGAACATTTAGCAGGAATAAGATTGCGCCTACGATCATGCCTATCAAACCAGAAGTTTTTTTGCTCCACATTATTACGCGTTCCTTTTTTGCTGCTGATGATTGATCTTATAAAAATTGATAATGCCGTCCAGCATTTTAAGAGGATTTGATCAAAAATTGCGCTTTATATTCCCTGCGCCAGCTTGCTGGTATGCATGGACCGCATCAAGTTTGACACTTGTAATTATCGTATTTTTGAATATGCTGGCAGTTTCCCAGATCGTGTTTTGTGAGGTGCCTCATGAATTTTTGCCGATACCGCATCGGCCTTGTTTTCTGCACGCGCTTGCTGGTGCAGGTAAGCCTTGTGACCAGCTCATCCACTCAGGCGGCCAGCTTTGATTGCGCCAAGGCAAGGACGCCCACTGAAAAAGCTATTTGTGCTGAGCCATCCCTATCCAGTCTCGATACCGAAGTGGGGCAGGCATTCAAGGCGGCGCAGGCTTTGTGGCCTGCGGGAAACTGGAAGGATTTTTTGCGGGCAGAGCAGCGTGAATGGCTGAAGACCCGTGATGCTGAATGCAAGTCTGATGTGACTTGTCTCAAAATGGATTATGGGCGCCGTTTGAAGTTTTTGCGTCATCCTCACCTGAAGTATATGGGACGTTATGTCGTCGGCACATGCCCGGCGAGTGGCAAGTATCTGGATGTGACGCCAAGTTATCCGCAAGATGGGGTGGAGGTCTTGTTGTATCTGTGCCCTAACCCGGCAGGCAATGTGCTCTTGCAGGCCGCTGGCAAAGTGAATCCTAATGGTGAACTGCGTTTTGAAGATGCCGGCTGCGCGCGCAGTCTGCGTTTTGAGCAAGACCTGGTGATTTTATCGAGTGCGGATAAGGGGCGTTGCGCATTGTCGGTGAAAGATGATCGCTTTCAGCGTGATCCTCGCAAATCACCTTATGAAAGCGAATAATTAATCGTCGGTTTTTTTGCATGGGCAAGCGTTTAACCCGCTTATTTAGCGCACTTATTTAACCCGCTTAATTACAGGACGCAGTTTTATAGTTGCCCTCGATTGGAAAAAAATTAGTAAAATGAAATGATTTTCCTGTGCCTTGATCTTCGGCTTGCCAAGGAGGAATACCATGTCCATAGAACTCGACCATGCGATAGTCCCAACGCGGAATAAGCGGGCTTCTGCCAAACTGCTGGCGGAATTGCTTGGCGTACCCTGGGCACCGACCTCTCTGGGGCCGTTTGCTCCGGTGTTTATCAGTGATAGCCTGACCCTGGATTTTATGGATACCGAGGAAGACTTCCCTATATATCACTTTTGCTTTCGTGTCAGCCCGCAGGACTTTGACGACATACTGGGGCGCATACAAGCGGCGGGCATTGCCTACCGCAGTTCGGTGCGTGGCCCCATGGACAGGCAAATCAATACAGAATATGGTGGCAGCATGATTTACTGGAATGAGCCTGATGGACATCAGTGGGAAATGCTGACGGTTAGTTATGCGCGCCAGCCGGGTTGAAGTGGATATGAATTGGTGGCTGCATGATTTATTGTAATAAATATACTTTTATTTGATGTGGCTCAACCGATAGTGAGAGTGGTATCTCAATCCTGTCGTGCAAATTTTTCCAATGCGTGTTAATCTCGCGCCTCACGTTTTGGCGTGGGGTTGCAAGAGGGCTTGTGGTTGGCTCTTTGGTGGTGGGAGTGTTCAGGCAGACAGGCGTCAGGTTTATCGCGCCATTGCCGGGAGCAGCTAATTTACCGCTGCTGATCTGGAATTCATTAAAAAGCCACGTCACATCGTGGCTTTTTTATTATTTGATGACGATATTTTTGATTGTCTGTGAATTTCTGGACTACAATCCAGTGTCTACTAATTTTAGGGATTGCGCGCCGTTTGATTCAGTGCGCGACCGATCAGTCCCTACTCGCCCGCATGAAGGGCGTTGCTGCCAGGTTGGTGGCAACATAATTTATTTAATACAAAACTGGTGTGGGTCGAAGCAGCTGTTTTTTCAGTTGCTTTGCTGCATAACATCAACTAAACCCGTGTAATTATTTGCATGAATACTGCTGAGGCAAAACGAGTCCTCGAAACAGCCTTGTTATGCGCGCCTGAGCCGCTAACGGTCAATACCATGAAAAAGCTGTTCCAGGATGCGGACGATCAAGGTGATGTGGTCGGCGCAGATACCATCAAACTGATGCTGGAAGGTTTGCGTAACGACTGGTCGGATAAGGGCATAGAACTGGTGGCACTGTCTACCGGCTGGCGCTTTCAGAGCAAGCCGGAAATGCGCGCCTATATCGACAGGCTAAACCCGGAAAAACCACCGAAGTATTCAAGGGCTACGCTGGAAACCCTGGCTATTATTGCCTATAGGCAACCGGTTACCCGTGGTGATATTGAAGAAATCCGTGGTGTGACCGTGGCTTCGCAAATGATCAAGACGCTGGAAGACCGCGGCTGGATAGAAACCATAGGCCATCGTGATGTGCCGGGACGTCCATCCCTGTTTGCCACGACCAAGCAGTTTCTGGATGATCTGGGTCTGTCGTCGCTGGATCAACTGCCGCCTTTGCAGCAAGTGACCAAAGATGCGGTGGAGGAAGAGGCACCTGAACTGACAGCGCTGGATGAAGGCATGTTTGCCGCAGTGAATGAGGCGGTTGCTGAAAACGCGGCTGATAGTGCAGGAGCGGCCATCGTTGAAACCGCCGTTGCCGATATGGTGGCCGGCGCTGACGTGGTATCAAGCAAGCTTGCACCCGATGAAGCTGTGCCTGATCAGGTGGAGACAGCATCAGAGAGGGTATCAACTGCGGTTGTTGATGACGCTGCCGATGCCGATGCTGCGCAAAGCCAGCAAACATTGGCCGCGCAGGAGGTTGTCACCGATGCTGTCGTTAGTGCGGCAGAAGCGATATCCGCACCAGCGGCAGAATCAGGTCCAGTTGTACAAGAACAAGCAGTAGAGCAAGCTGCCCCTGCACAAGAGGTGGCAGAAGTAGTGGTCGAGGCATCCGTCATGGAGCCCGGCGAAGAATTGAGTGATGTTGGGGGTGAAGCTCAAAACGTCACAGAATTGCGTGATCAGGTGGCTGATGTAGCAGCGCCGGATAGTTTACCAGGCGCGGCAGACAGCCAGTTGCCTCCATGAGAACCAAAGAATGAATCCAATGAATCCTGAAGATGTGAATGCTGACCAAGCAGATAGTGGTGCGGGCGCAAATGATAATGGCCCGGCTGGTGCCGATGAAGCGAAGCCTGCCAAGCGCGGTGTACGTGGTCCGCGCAATATGCGTCGTTCCCGACCGAAGACCGAAGGCGCAGAGGCAGCAGTAGAAGCCGCCGGTGACGAAGTGCCTGCATCCGCAGAAGCAGCTTCAGGCGAGGCCCCGGTAAAGAAAGCACGTGCCCCCCGCGCCCCAAGAGCGCCGCGCGCCCCGCGTGCCGTCAGCGCAGAAGCAGGCGAAGACAAACAGCCCGTGGCTGAGCAGGCAGTGCCTGTGGAAGCAGGTCAGCAGACAGAGCGCAGTGAACGTGCAGAACGTCCGCCACGTGGCGATCGCGCAGAGCGCGGCGAACGTCCGGCCCGTGGCGACAGGGCAGAGCGTGGTGACCGCGCCGAACGCGGCCCGACCGAGCGCGGCCCGACCGAACGCGGCCCACGCCAGAATGCGGCCCATGCCGCCAGCAAATCCAAGCGCCCGCAACAGCAGGCACGCGGTGGCCGGCCGACAGGCAATAATGCCGATGATGTGTTTTCTTTTGTGACGTCTGAAGCGTTTGATGTCTCATCGCTGGATGACGCCAAAGCTAAAGGCCGTGCCAAGCCAGTGCGCCGTGACCTGACTGCGGATGATGATGCGCCTAAATTGCATAAAGTATTGGCCGAAGCTGGCCTGGGTTCGCGCCGCGACATGGAAGAACTGATCGTCGCTGGCCGTGTATCCGTGAATGGTGAACCGGCCCATATCGGCCAAAGAATTCTGCCGACTGACCAGGTGCGTATCAATGGCAAGCCCATCATGCGCAAAGTCAGTAAAAAACCGCCACGCGTACTGATTTATCACAAACCGGCTGGCGAGATTGTCAGTAATAGTGACCCTGAAGGCCGTGCTTCGGTATTTGAAAGCCTGCCGACCATGAAGGTGGGCAAGTGGCTGGCAGTAGGGCGCCTGGATTACAACACCGAAGGTTTGCTGCTGTTCACCACATCTGGTGATCTGGCTAACCGTCTGATGCACCCGCGTTATGGTATCGAGCGTGAATACGCCGTACGTACCCTGGGTGAACTGGAAGAAGGCATGCGTCAGCGTTTGCTGGCAGGTGTCGAGCTGGAAGATGGTCTGGCGCAATTCTCCAAAATTACCGATGGTGGTGGCGAAGGCGTCAACAAATGGTACCGCGTCATTATTGGCGAAGGCCGTAACCGTGAAGTCCGCCGCATGTTCGAAGCAGTTGGTCTGACGGTGTCGCGCCTGATACGTACACGTTATGGTGCCATGACTTTGCCAGCGAATCTGAAACGTGGCCGTTGGGAAGAGCTGGAAGAAGATGCAGTACGCAGCCTGCTGAAAATCAGTGGACTGGAAAAAGTGGGTGGCGACAAGCCGGCACCAAAAACCGGCAAACCGTTTGGCAATAAACCCCCAGGTTTTGGTACTGGCCCATTTAGCCAAAAGCAAGTCGGCTTCCCTATGTCCAGTGGGCGTGGTGAAAGTGGACGTGGCGAAGGTGGCCGTGGCGAATACGGTGCAGGTCGTGGCGGTAGCGGTGCCAACGGCAACAAGGCGGGCGGCAATGCTGGTAATAACGCCGGTAATAACGCCGGTAATAATGCCAATGGCAAAAAACGCAGCCGTCAGCCAGACCCTATGCAGACCGCATTGGGCTTCCCTGATGCTGGGCAGCAACGTCGTGGCCCGACCTCGCGCGGAAGTGGCCAGGCCATAGGGCAGGGGATCGCGGCGCGCAGGCGTTCTCGCGGTGCCTGAGCACCTGCTTTTGCCCTGTTTTGTGGCAGATGGTCGTGTTGAAATTACCTCGTTTTCCATTGCGACGAGGTAATTTATCGTTTATAATCTTGTAGTTAGCAGAATTTGCCTTTATTGATTTCAAATCTTGGCGCTACAAAAAAGATGGGCAGTAGCCCATTTTTTTTTGGTTTTCCCGATTATCGGTTTGATGTGGCAGTCGCGGAGCGACGCCCGTTGCGTGAGTTTTGCCGGTTTTTTGGTGGTGCATGCTGACCTGGTTTGTGAAATGTGAAGCAGTGTTTTTCGGAGAATAAGTTTGGCTTTGTTGGATTTGATAGAGAAAACCGTCAATGGTACCGGATACGATCTGGTGGACTTTGAGCAGGCCGAGCGCGGTCTGTTCCGGGTTTATATTGATTTTTTACCGGAAGACCTTGAGCGCGGCAATATCACGGTGGAAGACTGCGAAAAAGTCAGTCACCAGTTATCGCATGTGCTGACGGTTGAAAACGTCAATTACAGTCGCCTGGAGACTTCTTCTCCCGGTCTCGACAGGCCGCTCAAAAAAGTCGCTGACTATGTGCGCTTTGCTGGTGAGAAAGCCAATGTGAAATTGCGTATGCCCATGCCGGGCACGCCAAATCGCAAAACTTTCGAAGGCGTCTTGCACGAGCCCGAAGGTGAAAATCTGAAGCTCGAATTTGAAGTAAAAGATGGGTCGGCCATGCTGGAGTTTACGCTCGCCGATGTGGATAAGGCACGCCTCGTGCCGCAAGTGGATTTTAGGAGTCGCAAAGCATGAGTCGTGATTTGTTGTTATTGGTGGATGTGCTGGCGCGTGAAAAGAACGTCGATGAAGAGGTTGTTTTCGGATCGCTGGAGCATGCTTTGGCGCAAGCGACAAAAAAACGTTTTCCCGGTGAGGTTGATATTCGCGTAGAAATCGACCGTGATACTGGTGAATTCCGCTCTTTCCGTCGTTGGCATGTAGTGCCTGATGAAGCAGGCCTGCAATTGCCGGATCAGGAAATCCTGCATTTTGAAGCAGTCGAAGATGATCCTGAAATCCAGGTCGATGACTACATCGAAGAAGAAATTGAATCGGTAGACTTTGGTCGCCGTTTTGCCCAGGATACCAAACAGGTTGTCTTGCAGCGTATCCGCGATGCGGAACGTGAACAGATCCTGGCGGATTTCCTGGAACGTGGTGATTCACTGGTAACCGGTACCATCAAGCGTATGGAACGTGGCGAAGCCGTGGTTGAATCCGGCAAGATCGAAGCCCGTCTGCCACGTGACCAGATGATCCCTAAAGAAAATCTGCGTGTTGGTGACCGTGTCCGTGCCTATATCCTGCGCATAGACCGCAATGCACGTGGACCGCAAGTCATCTTGTCCCGTACTGCGCCAGAATTCATCATGAAATTGTTCGAGCTGGAAGTGCCAGAAATCGAACAAGGTTCCCTGATCATCAAGTCCGCCGCGCGTGACCCTGGTGTGCGTGCAAAAATTGCCGTGTACACCAGCGACAAACGCATAGACCCTATCGGCACTTGCGTCGGCATGCGTGGTTCACGCGTGCAGGCCGTGACTGGCGAACTGGGTGGCGAACGTGTGGATATCGTCTTGTGGTCTGAAGACCCGGCGCAATTCGTCATCGGTGCACTGGCCCCGGCGAATGTCTCGTCCATCATGGTCGATGAAGAAAAACACGGCATGGACGTAGTCGTCGATGAAGAAAACCTGGCAATCGCGATTGGCCGCAGCGGACAAAACGTTCGCCTGGCAGCTGAATTGACGGGCTGGCAAATCAACATCATGACAGCTGAAGAGTCTGCCAATAAAGCCGAGCAAGAAACCGCCGGTATCCGCAGCCTGTTCATGGAAAAACTCGACGTCGATCAGGAAGTCGCCGACATCCTGGTAGATGAAGGTTTCTCCAGCCTGGAAGAAATTGCTTACGTACCGATCAGTGAAATGCTGGAAATCGAAGCCTTTGACGAAGATACCGTCAATGAGTTGCGTAACCGTGCCCGCGATGCCCTGCTGACAGAAGCGATTGCTTCCGAAGAAGGTCTGGAAGGCATGGATGATGAACTGGTCAACCTCGAAGGCATGACCCGTGTCACCGCAGGTAAGTTGGGTCTGGTTGGTATCAAGACACTGGCAGCTTTTGCCGGTTTGGCATATGACGAATTTGGCGCGATCCTGGCATTGTCTGCCGACCGCGCCCGTCAATTGATTAAAGAAGCATTTGAAGATGTGACTGATGATGAGATGAAACTCATCGACGCTAAATATGATGATCAGGCCAAGGCGTTGTTAGCCAAAGCCTGGAAACTCGTAGAAGCTAAGTAATTCACGGGTTTGAATCTCATAACGCGCACATAGAAAAAGAGGACTGAATGGCGAGTAACAATGTAGCCCAATTTGCCACCGAGCTGAAGATGTCAGCAGATTTGCTGCTCACGCAATTGCGTGCGGCGGGCGTCAGTAAGAGCTCGACCTCAGATTCGCTGACAAAGGAAGACAAAGATAAGCTCCTTGAGCATCTGCGTCGTTCCCACGGCGTATCTGCGGACACAGAAAAGAAAAAAATCACCTTGACTCGTAAGGAAACGACCGAGATCAAGCAGGCGGATGCTACTGGGAAATCTCGTACCATTCAGGTTGAAGTGCGTAAAAAACGTACTTTCGTCAAACGTGATGATGCCCCTGCTGATGAAACACCGGGCGTAGCACCGGTAGTTGATGCTGCAGAACAGGCACGCAATGAAGAAGAAGCGCGTCGCGAAGCAGAACTGATTGCACGTCAGGAAGCAGAACTGCTTGAAAAGCAAGAGCGTCTGGCCAAGCTGGAAGCTGAAAAAGAAGCCCAGGCGCAAGCCATGCGTGAAGCTGAATTGGCAGAAGCCGCCAAGGCCGAAGCTGAACGAGTGAAAGCGGAACAGGCTGCTGCGGTTGCCAAGACCGTTGACGTCAAATCGCCAGATGCCAAGTCTGCGGATGTGAAGCCAGTGCAAGCTGCGGTGGACGAAGATAAAAAACGTCTGGATGCAGAAGACGCGAAGAAAAAAGCAGCGACCGGCGTCAAAGAAGCGGTTGAGCGCGCTGCTGCAACTGAAAAAGCCCGCAAAGCAGTGGCGGATGAAGTTGCGCAAATTAAAGAAATGATGAATGCAGCACGCCGTCCGGCGAAAGCACCGGAACCGGTTGTTGCTGCCGCACCTAAAGTTGCTGAAGGCACCTTGCACAAACCTGCTGACAAAAAAGTCGCAGAGAAAAAGCCGGGCGCACCTGCAGAGAAAAAAGACGAGAAGAAACCAGCCGTTGCTGACAAGAAGGCGATCAAATCTGCCAACGTGTCTTCCACCTGGCAGGACGACGCTGCGAAAAAACGCGGCGGTGGCCTGAAAACCCGTGGTGATACTTCCGGTGGCCGTGATGGCTGGAAAGGTGGCCCTAAAGGCCGTCGCAACAACCACCATGATGACCGCGAATCCAACTTCCAGGTGCCGGTAGAAGCCATCGTCAAAGATGTGTTTGTACCAGAAACCCTGACAGTGGCTGAACTGGCACACAAAATGGCGGTCAAGGCATCCGAAGTCATCAAGCATTTGATGAAACTGGGCCAGATGTGCACCATCAACCAGGTACTTGATCAGGAAACAGCAATGATCCTGGTGGAAGAGATGGGTCATAAAGCCTTTGCTGCAAAACTGGATGATCCTGAAGCCATGCTGACGGATACCACTGAGCACGGTGAATATGAATCCTTCCCGCGCGCACCGGTAGTGACTGTCATGGGTCACGTTGACCATGGTAAAACTTCCTTGCTGGATTACATCCGTCGCGCCAAAGTCGCGTCTGGTGAAGCCGGCGGCATTACCCAGCATATTGGTGCTTACCACGTTGAAACACCGCGTGGCATGATCACCTTCCTTGATACACCAGGCCATGAAGCGTTTACCGCGATGCGTGCCCGTGGTGCCAAGGCGACCGATATCGTTATTCTGGTAGTGGCTGCGGATGATGGTGTCATGCCGCAAACCAAAGAAGCGATTGCCCATGCGAAAGCAGCTGGCGTGCCTCTGGTGGTGGCTATCAATAAAATTGACAAGCCAGGTGCCAATGCAGATCGCGTGACACAAGAATTGATCGCTGAAAGCGTCGTGCCTGAAGAATACGGTGGTGATTCACCATTCGTGCAAGTATCGGCAAAAACTGGTCTGGGTATTGATTCCCTGCTGGAACACGTCTTGCTGCAAGCTGAAGTGCTGGAACTGAAAGCACCGAAAGATGCACCTGCCAAAGGTCTGGTCGTCGAAGCGCGTCTGGATAAAGGTCGCGGTACTGTTGCCACTATCCTGGTGCAGTCCGGTACCTTGAAGCGTGGTGACGTGGTATTGGCCGGTTCTGCTTATGGCCGTGTCCGTGCGATGCTGGATGAAAATGGCGCGAATATTGCCGAGGCTGGTCCATCCATCCCGGTAGAGATTCAAGGTCTGACAGAAGTGCCGTCCGCCGGTGAAGAAGTGATGGTCATGGCTGACGAACGCAAAGCGCGTGAAATCGCCTTGTTCCGTCAAGGTAAATTCCGTGACGTCAAACTGGCGAAACAGCAGGCAGCCAAGCTCGAAAACATGTTCGAAAACATGGGCGAAGGCGAAGTCAAGAACCTGCCTATCATCGTCAAGACCGACGTACAGGGTTCGCAAGAAGCACTGGTGCAATCCCTGGTCAAGTTGTCGACCAGCGAAGTACGTGTACAGGTGGTGCATGCAGCAGTTGGCGGCATTTCCGAATCAGACGTCAACCTGGCAGTTGCTTCCAAGGCAGTCATTATCGGCTTTAATACCCGTGCCGATGCATCTGCCCGTAAATTGGCAGAATCGAACGGCGTTGACATCCGCTACTACAACATCATTTACGATGCAGTAGATGAAGTCAAAGCAGCCTTGTCCGGCATGCTGGCACCAGAAAAACGCGAACAGATCATTGGTATGGTCGAGATTCGTCAGGTGTTCGTGGTCAGCAAGGTTGGCGCGATTGCCGGCTGTCTGGTTACCGACGGTATGGTCAGGCGCACCTCTTCTGTCCGTTTGCTGCGCAACAACGTGGTTACCTGGACAGGCGAGCTGGATTCGCTCAAGCGTTACAAAGACGATGCCAAAGAAGTCAAAGCCGGTCTGGAATGCGGTCTTTCACTGAAAGGCTACAACGAGATTCAGGTTGGTGATCAGCTTGAAATATTTGAAGTACAAGAGATAGCACGTACTCTGTAACTCAAGATAACCCCGGACCAGTTCCGGGGTTGTGGTTTATGGAGATGTAAGAAAATTATGGCAAAACATAGCAAAAATATCCCCGGTCGCGGCCTGCGTGTAGCAGACCAGATTCAACGTGACCTGGCAGAAATTATCTGGTCTGAACTGAAAGACCCGCGTGTAGGCATGATCACGCTGACAGAAGTGCAACTGACCCCCGATTACGCGCATGCAAAGGTGTATTTCACCACGCTGGTAGATGACCCTGTTGCGATCAAGAACACCATTGAAGCCCTGCTCAAGGCATCCGGTTTCCTGCGCAATCAACTGGGTCTGCGTCTGCACATCCATACCTTGCCGCAACTGCATTTTGTGCATGACACATCCACCATCCGTGGCATGGCCATGTCAAAACTGATCGATGAAGCCAACGCCACCCGCGCCAAAGACGACGGCGAAGACTGACCGAAGACTTGACCAAAGACTTGATATCAGCACGCGGCCCGGCAACGGGCTGCTGACAACATGACGACTCCGCAGATAAAAAGAAAGCGCGTGCCTGTGCACGGTGTATTGCTATTGGATAAACCGGTTGGTTTTTCCAGCAATGATGCCCTGATCAAGGCCAAGCGTTTTTTGAATGCCGCCAAAGCCGGGCATACCGGCACGCTGGACCCATTCGCCACCGGCTTGCTGCCTTTGTGCTTTGGTGAAGCCACCAAGTTTTCCCAGGATTTGCTGGAAGCAGATAAAACCTATACCACCGTGGTACATCTTGGCGTCACCACCACAACCGGCGATACCGAAGGTGAGGTGCTGGAAGAAAAACCGGTGGATGTCAGCCTGGAACAAATCCAGCAGGCATTGCAGCAATTCACCGGCCCCATACAGCAAGTGCCACCCATGTATTCAGCGCTCAAGCGCGATGGCAAGCCCCTGTATGAATATGCGCGTGCCGGCATCACGCTGGAACGTGAAGCGCGCAGTGTCGTCATTCATGAGCTGGAATTGCTGGCCTATGAGGCACCTTTCCTGAGCCTGAAGGTCAAATGCAGCAAAGGCACCTATGTGCGGGTGCTGGGTGAAGACATAGGCGCCACGCTGGGCTGTGGTGCCCATCTGAAAGAATTGCGACGCATAGGCGTCGGCCATCTTGTTTTGGAGAAATCCATTACCCTGGCGCATCTTGAAAGCCTGCCCGAAGCAGAACGCCTGGCCTTGCTGGACCCGGTCGATGCCTTATTGTCCAGTTTTGCCCCTGTCTACCTGAACGACGAACTGTCGCGCCGGTTTTTGCATGGGCAACGCCTGGCATTAAACAAAGAAGAAGTCACATTACCCATTGAAACTGGCCGCGTTCGCGTCTATCGTGAAACGGACAGACAACTGCTGGGTTCTGCTCAGTTGCAGGAATACGGCATCCTTGCGCCAGAGCGCCTGATTGTCACTGAGCATTGAATTTGTCATCGCGCGGTAGCAACTCCTTGAAATAATAGGAGTTTTTCTACTTTTGCGCTGCAGCATGTTATAATCGCAGGTTATCCGATTTACCCCATAAGAACGCTATCATGTCTACTACAAAACGCGCTATTCGTAACATCGCCATTATCGCCCACGTCGATCACGGCAAAACCACTCTGGTTGACCAGTTATTGCGTCAGTCCGGTACTTTCCGTGACAACCAGCAGGTTGATGCCCGTGTGATGGATTCGAATGATATCGAAAAAGAGCGCGGTATCACCATTTTGTCCAAGAACTGTGCTGTTGAATACAAGGGCACACACATCAACATCGTCGATACCCCCGGCCATGCTGACTTTGGTGGTGAAGTAGAGCGTGTTTTGTCCATGGTGGACAGCGTTTTGCTGCTGGTTGATGCACAAGAAGGCCCAATGCCGCAAACGCGTTTTGTGACGCGCAAAGCGCTGGCACTGGGTTTGAAACCTATCGTTGTCGTCAACAAAGTCGATCGTGAAAACGCTGACCCACAAAAAGCCGTCAATGCGACTTTTGAACTGTTCGACAAACTTGGCGCAACCGATGAACAACTCGATTTCCCTATCGTGTATGCATCCGGTTTCAAAGGCTATGCAGGTCTGGAAGATTCCGTACGCGAAGGCAACATGGAACCTTTGTTCGACGCTATCCTGAAACACGTTCCTGCGCGTGAAGATGATCCGAATGGCCCGCTGCAATTGCAGATCACTTCTCTGGAATACTCTTCCTACGTTGGTAAAATCGGCGTTGGCCGTATCCTGCGCGGTCGCGTCAAGGCATTGCAAGACGTCGTCTGGATGAACGGTCCTGACGACAAGCCAACCAAGGCACGTATCAATCAGGTACTGACTTTCCAGGGCCTGGATCGCGTATTGGTTGACGAAGCCTTGGCTGGCGACATCGTGCTGATCAACGGTATTGAAGAAATCGGTATCGGCTCCACCATTTGCGCCCCGGATGTACCAGATGGCCTGCCTATGCTGAAAATCGATGAACCTACACTGACCATGAACTTCATGGTGAATAGTTCCCCACTGGCTGGTCGTGAAGGCAAATTCGTGACCACACGTCAGATCCGTGATCGTCTGGACCGCGAATTGAAATCCAACATGGCCTTGCGCGTGGTGCAGGCTGAAGGTGATGATTCCACCTATGAAGTGTCTGGTCGTGGTGAGTTGCATCTGACCATCCTGATCGAAAACATGCGTCGTGAAGGTTTCGAGCTGGCTGTATCCCGTCCACGTGTGGTCTTCAAAATGGTCGATGGCGAACGTCACGAACCCTATGAAAACCTGACTGTAGACGTAGAAGAAGCCAACCAGGGTGGCGTCATGGAAGAGTTGGGTCGTCGTCGTGGTGACCTGCAAAACATGGAACCGGACGGCAAAGGTCGTGTTCGTCTGGAATACCGTATTCCTGCGCGTGGCCTGATCGGCTTCCAGGGCGAATTCATGACACTGACACGCGGTACAGGTTTGATGAGCCACGTGTTTGATGAATACGCACCAGTCGACAATTCCAAAGGCGAACTTGGTGGCCGTCGTAATGGCGTACTGATCTCGCAAGATGATGGCGCAGCAGTTGCCTACGCTATCTGGAAATTGCAAGATCGCGGCCGTATGTTCGTCAGCCACAATGACCCAGTATACGAAGGCATGATCATCGGTATCCATTCCCGTGACAATGACCTGGTAGTGAACCCGATCAAGGGCAAGCAATTGACCAACGTTCGTTCTTCCGGTACAGATGAAGCGGTGCGCCTGGTTCCACCTATCCAGATGAACCTGGAATACGCGGTTGAATTTATTGACGATGATGAACTGGTTGAAGTCACACCTAAGAGCATTCGTCTGCGCAAGCGCTTCCTGAAAGAGCACGAACGTAAAAAGGCATCACGCGAGGTAGCGTAATCCCTGCTTATTGACGCGGCAGTGCCGCGTCAATATCAACCCGTTTCGCTCTTGCTGTATGCCAGAGCCAAACGGGTTTTTTTATTTGGATCAAAATGCAACATAAAATGACGCATCGCAAAGCGGTGATACTGATGATCTGCGCCGCGACCTTGTGGAGTATCGCCGGTGTATTTACCCGCCACCTGGAAGTGGCACGTGGTTTTGAAGTGACGTTCTGGCGCAGTTTTTTTGCTGCCCTGTTCATTGCCGGCGTCATGCTCAGGCAATACAAGTGGGCCTTTATCCCGCGTCTGCGCCTGCTGGGCAAGTTGGGCATCTTGTCCGGCTTTATGTGGGCCACCATGTATAGCTGCTTCATGATTGCGCTGACCATGACCACGGTGGCAAATACCTCAGTCATGGAAAGCCTCTCGCCCTTATTTACCGCTTTGCTGGCCTGGCTGGTATTGCGCCAGAAAATCCCTGCCCGTACCTGGTGGGCGATTGCTGCTGCCTGCGTCGGCATGGGCTGGATGTTTATCGGCAGTATTTCAGAAGTTGACAGCCGTGGCTTGCTGGGCATGCTGATTGCGTTCGGCATACCGCTGGCAGCATCGGCCAATGTCATCATTCTGAAAAAAGGTGGGCATGCGGTTGACCTGGTGCCTGCCGTGTTTATGGGCGGCACCATTTCTGCACTGCTGATGCTGCCATTCGCCTGGCCGTTTCATGCCTCGTTGCATGACATTATTATTCTGGCCATCCTGGGTTTTTTCCAGCTGGGCTTTCCTTGCATGCTGATGGTTAAAGCATCCGGCAGCCTGACTGCGCCAGAAATCGCCTTGCTGTCTTTGCTGGAAGTCTTGCTGGCCCCCATCTGGGCCTGGCTGGGGGCCGGTGAAGTGCCTGCCACTGCCAGCATCTATGGCGGTGCTGTGGTACTGGTTGCCCTGGTTTTCAATGAGCTGACGGCCATGCGCGATGATTGATCTGCATCAAATAGCGGGAAGGTAAATTTTGCAGGGGCAGGGCGCGGTTATACAATCGCGGACATTTTTCTTTTCGGATAACCCGCCATGATTGCCACTCCCGTCAAAGCCCCTGAACTTCTCTTGCCCGCCGGTTCGCTGGAAAAAATGCATGCCGCTTTCGACTTTGGTGCCGATGCGGTCTATGCAGGGCAGCCACGCTATAGCCTGCGTGCACGCAATAATGAATTCTCTACCCTTGATGTATTGCAGCAAGGCATAGATGGTGCCCATGCGCGTGGCAAACTGTTTTTTGTCGCCAGCAATATCTTCCCGCACAATAGCAAGCTGAAAACCTATCTGCGCGATATGGAACCCGTCATCAACATGAACCCCGATGCCCTCATCATGGCTGACCCCGGCCTGATCATGATGGTGCGCGAAAAATGGCCAGAAGTGCCAGTGCATTTTTCAGTGCAGGCGAATGCCGTCAACTGGGCGGATGTCAGATTCTGGAAAAAGATGGGCCTGACCCGCGTCATCCTGTCGCGTGAATTATCGCTCGATGAAATAGAAGAAATCCGCCAGCAATGCCCGGATATGGAACTGGAAGTGTTCGTCCACGGTGCCTTGTGCATCGCCTATTCTGGCCGCTGTCTGCTATCCGGCTATTTCAATCACCGCGACCCCAACCAGGGCACCTGCACCAATTCCTGCCGCTGGGACTACAAGGTAGAAAACGCCACCGAAAATGAAACCGGTGACCTGGCACGTATCCCGGTCGAGAGTATCAAATTCAATTACCAGCAAGCGCTGGAAGAAGCCAATCAATCTTTTTCCGCCATGGGCGACCTGCCGCGTCATCCCCTGGCTGATCGCCCTTACTTGATAGAAGAAGGCGGCAAACCTGGCCAGTTCATGCCAATACTTGAAGATGAACATGGTACCTACATCATGAATTCAAAAGACTTGCGCGCCGTAGAACATGTGGAACGCCTGGCTAAAATCGGTATCGATTCACTGAAGATCGAAGGCCGCACCAAGTCCTTGTACTATGACGCCCGCACCGCCCAAACCTATAGACGTGCGATTGATGATGCAGTGGCCGGTCGTCCGTTTAATACCGACCTGTTGGGCCAATTGAATGGCCTCGCCAATCGCGGTTATACCGACGGTTTTTATCAGCGCCACCATACGCAAGAACATCAAAACTATATGGAAGGCGTTTCAAAGGCGCATCGCAGCCAGTATGTAGGCCAGGTTTTGCGGGTGGCAGATGGCTGGGCAGAAGTCGAAGTCAAAAACCGTTTTGCCGTCGGCGATGAGATAGAAATCATCTCACCAAATGGCAATGAAATTATCCGGCTGGCAGAAATGCGCAATAGCGATAATCAATCCTTAAACATCATCGGTGGGGCAGGGCATAAGGTCCGCATTCCGCTGGGTGCCAGATATGAAAAAGCACTGCTGGCCAGAATGTTGTGATGGCTGTCATGTTGGGCATGTAATAATCTGCATTTTTAACGCTGTGCCCTGATGGGGCGAATTGCTGCTTATGCCTGCTGTTGATCCCCGTTTCTTGTTGCCCGGCCTGCTGCTTATGGTGTATGCCGTCATGAGCCTGGTCACGCTATGCATGTACGCCATCGACAAATCTGCTGCCGCCAAGCGTGGCCCCAGAATTTCCGAACGCAGCTTGCTGCTATGCGGGCTGGCAGGTGGCTGGCCGGGTGCCATCGTGGCACAAAGCGTTTTTCGGCATAAAACACAGAAGACCTCTTTCAGACACGCCTTTTTTGCTACGGTCATTCTTAATCTGGCGTTTCTTGCTGCCATTATTACCATGTTGTAAACAGCTACTGCATTGTTGACCTAGCAGGACTTAAGCAAAAAAAACAAAAAAGCCTAGTGTTTAAACTAGGCTTTTTACGCTAACCAATTGATTTAATTAGCAAATTCTTGGGGTGACCGATGGGGTTCGAACCCACGACAACAGGAATCACAATCCTGGACTCTACCAACTGAGCTACGGCCACCACTGTGTTACAACCTTGCATTTGTAGCGCAAGAGAGCTCCGCATTATACGAGGAAACGGGCTTTTTGGCAATGCTTTCTTTATTGACAGGCTGCCCTGGACTTGCTTTAGCCTCCGCCGCCCATGCTACCCCCGCCCATTCCACCACCCATGCCACCACCACGCTGGCGTCCCATGCCGCCTTTTTGCTTGCCACCTTCGCCGGATTCAGGGCGTTTCATTTTGTCTGGGTCCTGCGTTGCTCTCAACGACGATAACATGAACATTTGCAGCATTTGTCGCTGTTTGTCGTCCAGTGCGTCGTTGATGTTCAGCACCAGTTCACGCATCTGTTTATTTTCTTGCGCGGTGGTTTGTTCTTCCTGTTCGATTTGCGGTGTCAGCTCACGCAATTCGACATTGTTTTGTTCCAGGCGTTGTTCCAGCTCTACCTGCATGCGTTCACGGCGGATATCGCGCTGGCGGCGCATGGCTTGCAGTTTGTTTTCTGTCTGTTGCCACAGCACTTGCTGGTTGGCATTCAGGTTCAATTCTTTCTTCAGTTCATTTGCTTTTGCCAGCAGGCCATCGAAACGCAAATCCATGATGGGGGTGGCATGCGCCTGTTGAGCAAGTAAGGGTGAAAAAACCATACCCAAAGCAAAAACGAAATTGATGGAGGTTTTGTGCAGCATATCTGGATTCCTGTATATCGACAGAGAGGTGTTGAAATAAAAAAGCCTACGCAAGTGATTGCGTAGGCAACCTCACTGTCGTAGTGAGTTGAAGGATCGTGCGAGAAAACAGGGTCAATATATTCCTGCGTTTGCCCCTGCTGACAAGCTATTACAAATTCTTACGTATGTACTGATAAGGACATAAAACAGGGGCTTAGCGTTACATGAATCTTTACAATTTATACGTTTCTCTACAGTTTGATACAGACAAAACGGGCTTCTCTCCTGAATCTTTTGGATCAGGAGTGATGACGGACGGTCGCTGGGGTTTATTCGGAAAACTGCTCTTCGCGGTTTTTTTCTTGCAAGGCAACTTGCTGCATGCGTGCGACGGCTTCCAGCAATAATTCTGGATTGCCGAGTGCGAGTTTTTTGCTGTCAGACAGAATTTGCCTGAAGCTGCGCGCACCTATCAGGCCTGTCATCAGGCCCAGCATGTGGCGCACGATGGTGTTCAGGCGCAGACCTTTGCCATCATTGCCATACAGTTCCAACTGGCGGTGTATGTAAGGCACCATGCAGGTGATGATTTCTTCGCGTGTTTTGACCGGGCTGTTGTCGCCATAAAAGTGGGCGTCAAAACTGGCCATGAAATACGGGTTGTGATAAGCCTCGCGACCTATCATGACGCCATCCACATGTTGCAGATGCAGATCCATGTCTTCGGTCGTTTTGATGCCGCCGTTGAGGATGATTTCCAGGTGTGGAAACTCTTGTTTCAGGCGGTAGGCGTAATCGTATTTCAGCGGTGGGATTTCGCGGTTTTCTTTCGGGGTCAGTCCCTTGAGGATGGCATTTCTGGCGTGCACGACAAAAGTCTGGCAGCCAGCTTCTGCCACCGTACCGACGAAGTCACGCATGAATTCGTAGGAATCGACATCATTGACACCTATCCTGTGCTTCACCGTCACATCGATGGATACGGCATCTTTCATAGCCTTGACGCAGTCTGCCACCAACTGTGGTTCAGACATCAGGCAGGCACCAAAGGCTCCTTTTTGCACGCGTTCAGAAGGGCAGCCGCAATTCAGATTGACTTCGTCGTAACCCCATTCCTCCGCCATTTTGGCGCATTGTGTCAGGTCAGCGGTTTCACTTCCGCCCAGTTGCAGGGCAACAGGGTGTTCGTCCGGATTAAATTCCAGATGACGTTGTGCATCACCGCGCAGCAGGGCTCCGGTGGTGACCATCTCGGTATAGAGCCAGGTATGACGGGTGATATGGCGATGGAATTGGCGGCAATGTCTGTCAGTCCAGTCGAGCATGGGGGCAACAGAGACGCGGCGCGAAGGTATTGCAAGGTTATTCACGATAAAACGAAACAGCGATTCACAATCCGCTATTGTAACCTTTGTACTCTGCTCCGGGACTTTTACCTTTCAGTCCGACCATGCAATGAAAACAGCGAATCATGCCTGTTCCGCACTCTTTGTGAAGCGAATTGAATATCGACGTGATTTATTTCAATTTAATTACGTTTATGGGGTGAGTTGTGTGCGCAAGCGCGCATAGAAAATTTACATCACGTGATAGCCTCTGGTCAGAAATCTGCTTGCACTCACGCAATACAGAAACGTTACCAGAACCAAGGGCTTAAAAACGCGAATGCTTCAACTTCACAGCCCTTTACAAAATCATCTGCTTGCTGCTTTACCTGCTGCTGAGTTTAGTGCTCTGGCGGCCGGGCTCGAATTGGTGTTGATGGCCACTGGCGATGTGCTGTATGAATCAGGCGTGAAGCAGCAATTCGTTTATTTCCCGACGACGGCCATAGTATCTTTGCTGTATGTGCTGGAAGATGGGGTGGCAGCCGATATTGCTGCTGTCGGTAAAGAAGGTGTGGTCGGCATTTCCTTGTTCATGGGCGGCGATACCACTCCTAATCGTGCCGTGGTTCAAAGTGAAGGCCATGCCTATCGCTTGCGAGGGCCGATTTTAAAAATACAATTTGACCGTGCTGGCCCGCTCTTGCGGGTGTTGCTGCGTTACACCCAGGCCCTGATTACGCAGATGACGCAGACCGCCATTTGCAACCTGCACCATACGGTGGAGCAACAATTGTGTCGCTGGCTTTTGTTAAGTCTCGACCATTTGTCATCTGACAGCGTGCATATTACCCAGCAACGCATTGCCAATTCCCTGGGGGTCAGGCGTGAAAGGGTGGCAGAAGCTGCCGGGCGCCTGCAGCGTGCAGGTTTGATCAGTTACAGTCGTGGCGCTATCATGGTGCTGAACCGGCCTGGGCTGGAAGAAGTAGCCTGCGAATGTTATATGGTGATCAGAAAAGAGTTTGATCGCCTGCTGTCAGATATTCCTTTACAGTAAATTCCCTTATGGATGTGTTTTGCGTTGGCGTGATTCTGCATGCTCCCACATGGTTTCGCACGGTCCCGTGTGTCCCCATTCACGCCAGCGGATAATAAGACTTGGCTATACGAGTCTGTATATGAGTGATGGCGCACATACACCGGCTCAAATCCTGCTACTCTGTAGGTAGATACTCCAGTCTAACCAATCCATGTCGTTCCGTTCCGGGATGGCAGTAAAAAGCCTACCCATGACCATCCTCCACAACCCTTTGCAAAATCATTTGTTGGCGGCACTGCCGCATGCAGAATTTGAACGTATTGCCGTCCATCTTGAGCTGGTAACCATGCCTTTAGGGCAGGCGCTGTATGAGGCCGGTGCTACCTTGAATTATGTGTATTTCCCGACGACTTCCATTGTTTCCCTGTTATATGTGCTTGAAAACGGCGCATCCGCTGAAATTGCCATTGTCGGCAATGAGGGCATACTTGGCATTTCACTGTTCATGGGTGGGGAAACCACGCCCAGCCGTGCGGTTGTCCAATGTGCAGGTTTTGGTTATCGTTTGCAGTCCCAATTCCTCAAAGATGAATTTAATCGCGCTGGCCCCTTCCTGCGTTTGCTGTTGCGCTATACCCAGGCCTTGATCGCACAGATGACCCAGACTGCCGTCTGTAACCGCCATCATTCCATCGAGCAACAACTGTGTCGCTGGTTATTGCTGAGCCTGGATCGCTTACCCTCGGATTCGGTTTCCATGACACAGGAACTCATCGCCAATATGTTGGGCGTCAGGCGTGAAGGCGTTACTGGGGCTGCGGGCAATATACAAAGATTGGGGCTGATCAACTATAGCCGTGGCAAGATCGATGTCATAGATCGCCCTGGCCTGGAAAAAGTGGTCTGCGAATGTTATGCCGTCGTGAAGCATGAATTTGACCGTTTGCTGTCCGACATTTCGCCTGGTGATCCTTTGCAAGTATTAGGACCATCTGACCCACGTAGTGCCGGCAAATCTCCAGTCATTGGCCATGTAAATAATGGCCATACTAACAACTGAATAAAATCAGTTTCATTCAGACCCCAGAGTAAATCGGGGCGGTCTGTGCGCTAGCACACAAAGAAATTCCTTTAAAGCTGCGATAGTTTGTCCCGTAGCGGATTAATGACGGCATTTTTAGCAATGTGGTTAGTCTTGTTTTGTTATTTGCTCTTGTGCTGATGGCAGGAGGAGGAATTGTCGTGTTTCTTTTTCTATATGTGTGATATCGAACAGACATGGAATTTATCAGTGTTTTACAATTAATCAAGCGGAATATTGTGCGCAGAGCAATAGTGTGCGTGTTCCTCCTCTTATTCATCATGAAAAGCAGGAGCTTGATATGGTCATCACCAATGATCCGAACCAGAATTACCTGTTAGCAGCTTTGCTGGATACTGAATTCAACCGCTTGTCACCTTATCTTGAACTGGTCCCCATGTCCTTGGGGGATGTCTTGTATGAATCGGGTGGCAAGTTGCAGTATGTGTATTTCCCGACGACGTCCATTGTTTCCCTGCATTATTTGCTCGAAAACGGAGGTTCATCTGAAATTGCCGGTGTCGGCAATGAAGGGGTGGTGGGTATTTCACTTTTTATGGGAGGGGATTCCACACCCAGCCGGGCGGTGGTACAGACTGGCGGATATGGGTATCGCCTGAAGTCACAGGTCTTGATGGACGAATTTAATCGTGCCGGCCCCGTATTGCGGCTGTTGTTGCGCTATACGCAGGCACTGATTACCCAGATGTCGCAGACTGCGGTGTGCAATCGCCATCATTCGGTAGAGCAGCAATTGTGCCGCTGGCTGTTGCTAACCCTGGATCGCATGCCCACCAATGAACTGACGATCACGCAGGAATTGATCGCCAATATGTTGGGAGTGCGACGCGAAGGTGTGACCGAGGCTGCCGGCAAGCTGCAGACCTTTGGCTATATCCGCTACCGTCGTGGTCATATTACGGTGGTGGACCGGGGCGGCCTGGAAGAAAATGTTTGTGAATGCTATGAAGTCGTCAAGAAGGAATTTGCGCGCCTTTTATGCGATGTCAGGCAACGTCAGGGCGATCAATCTGTGGTGGCTACGGTAGTGTCTTTGCCACAGGTACGCAAAATGGGTGTATTGGTGAACCGTATAGGTTTATGAGAGTGTTTGGATTTTTACCGGAATCAACATAGCGATCTTGCTTTTTTCTTTTAGAAAAATCATGGGGACCATCTCATGGCTATAGAGTTGAGTTCTAAATGATATTTTTTTGAAAGAATGTATGCTGGATGCGGTTGAAATACTGAGTGCCAAAATCTTGATTGTGGATGATCAGGAAGCCAATGTGGTACTGCTGGAGCAGATGTTGCTCACGGCTGGATATACCGCCGTCAGTTCGACCCTGGACCCACAGGGCGTCGCTGTCTTGCATGGGGCACACCGGTATGATCTGATTTTGCTGAATCTGCAAATGCCATCCATGGATGGTTTTGAAGTCATCGATTTGCTAAGAGAGCTGGAACAGGAACCCTATTTGCCAGTCTTGGTGGTCACTGCTGACACCAGCCAGCAAATGCAGGCCTTGCTCGCTGGCGTCAGGGATTTTGTCAGCGTGCCTTTTGATTTGATTGTGGTGCAAACACGCATACGCAATATGCTGGAAGTCAGGCTGCTATATCAAAAACTGGAAGCCAATAATCTGCGCCTGGAAGAATTGGTCATGGCGCGCACTGCAGAATTACGTGCAAGCGAAGCCCGGTTCAAAAGTTTTACTCAATTGTCTACCGACTGTTATTGGGAACAAGATGTTCAGGGTAATTTCACCAGTGTGTCTGGCCCGGTGTTTGAAATGCTGGGCATTGTAGATGACCAGATGCAGGGCATATCGCCCGCTGGTTTGCCTGGCTGGAATGTGGAAGAGCACGCGCAACTGGACGCCAACATCAAAAACCGTCGCCCTTTTCTGGATTTCATTTATAGCCGCAAAAGGGCAGATAGCAGCATGCAATACCTGCAGGTCAGTGGTGAACCGATATTCGATTCAGCCAGCCGTTTTACTGGCTATCGGGGAATTGGCGTTGATATTACGTTGAAACAGCGTTGATATGGATCGCGCTGCCCGGGTTGCGCATAGTGCACTATCAGTTAATATGCCCAACCATACTATGAAACTATCGCGCCAGCGCTTTGTTGCCGTCATTTTCCTGCCGTAATTTTACTGTCGTTTTGCCGTTATTTTACTTCTGTTCATGACTGTTTCAAGCCCTATCAAAGCAACGCAGACAACTGAGACATCCTGGCTGAAAAAACTGGGGCCGGGCCTGATTACCGGTGCGGCGGACGATGACCCCAGCGGCATTGCCACGTATTCCCAGGCTGGGGCACAGTTTGGTTTCAATATGCTGTGGACGGTGCTGTTCACTTATCCACTAATGGTGGGCATACAGGTCGTCAGTGCACGTATCGGGCGGGTCAGCGGCCATGGCCTGGCGACCAATATCCGTCGCCATTATCCTGCCTGGCTGCTGTATGCCATTGTCAGCCTGCTGCTGGTTGCCAATACCATCAATATCGCGGCAGATGTTTCTGCCATGGGCGAAGCGCTGAAACTGTTGATCGGTGGCAGGGCACACTGGTATGCGGTGGGTTTTGGCATTATCTCTTTGCTGCTGCAGGTGTTTGTGCCTTACCGGCGCTATGTGCGGCTGTTGAAGTGGCTGACGCTAGCTTTGCTGGCCTATGTGGCCACCGTCTTTGTGGTGCAGATTCCCTGGTCCCAGGTCATACAAAAAGCCCTGATGCCGCAACTGTCCTGGAGGCCGGAATATGTGACCACCGTGGTAGCAGTATTTGGTACGACCATCAGCCCGTATCTCTTTTTCTGGCAAGCTTCTCAGGAAGTAGAAGAGATGGAAGGCGACCCCGTTGCGCGACCCTTATTGCAGGCACCGGAGCAGGCTGCCGCCAATATGAAACGTATCAAAATCGATACCTATATCGGCATGGCGTTTTCCAACCTGGTGGCCTTCTTTATTATTTTGACGACGGCGGTGACACTGAATTTGCACGGCATCAGCGAGATACAGACTTCCGCCCAGGCCGCGATGGCCTTGCGCCCAATTGCAGGCGAATTTGCATTCATGCTGTTTAGTGCCGGCATCATAGGTACCGGCTTGCTGGCCATACCCGTGCTGGCAGGCTCATCGGCGTATGCGATGGCAGGCGCATTCAAATGGAAAAACAGCCTGGAACGTTCGCCCATGAACGCGAAGCAGTTTTACGCCATTATTGCGCTATCGACAGTGATAGGCATAGTACTGGGCTTTACTGCCATCGACCCCATCAAGGCACTGTACTGGAGTGCGGTGATCAATGGCGTTATTTCCGTCCCCATCATGGTAGTGATGATGCTGATGGCGGCAAGATCCGACATCATGGGGCAGTTTGTGATAACCCGCAGCTTGAAGATATTGGGTTGGCTGGCCAGCCTGATGATGGCCATTGCCGTCGTCGCCATGTTTGCCACCATGTTGTAAAACCTGCTATCGATTGCGAATCGATGGCAGGCAAAGGGTATTCACTGATACCTGTTCCAGCGCATCAGGCGTTCGTCGGATGCTTCCTTGATCAGGTGTCTGGCTTTCAGGCTGTCTTTTTCAACATGCTGGCTGCCGGTTTCCAGTTCCATGGCCAGCGCCTGGATGGCGACCGGGTATTCCAGTTCGGCAGATTCTTCCAGCCATTTTCTGGCTTGCAGCGGGTCTTGTGTCACGCCTTCACCGGCTGCATACGCATTCGACAGCAAGAACATGGCCTGGGCATTGCCTTGCTGGCTGG
The DNA here is from genome assembly GCF_049340265.1 of Undibacterium sp. Di26W. NCBI lineage: Bacteria > Pseudomonadati > Pseudomonadota > Betaproteobacteria > Burkholderiales > Oxalobacteraceae > Undibacterium > Undibacterium sp. Di26W. Next base: position 96,274 of record NZ_JBMPOR010000013.1, on the reverse strand, counting down.
CGATGGTTAACCACTGGACCGAGCCTGCCACATCCTGCCTTACACCTTGCCCGTATTTGGCCATGCGTGCCAGCATGAAGCTGGCTTTGCCATTTTTGTTTTTTGCTGCGGCTTCATACCATTTCCATGCTTGCGCATAATCCTGTTTCAAACCCAGGTGTGCTTTGTAGTGTGCTTCTGCCAGTTGAAACTGGGCCTGGTCATCACCGCCTTGCGCCGCTTTTTCCAGCCATAGCAGGGCGTCATTGTAATGTGTGGGCGCGATGGAATAGGCCAGCCCCAGTTCACGCTGGGCGACCGGGTTGCCCGCTTGTGCCCATTGAGTCAGGGCTTGCAGTGCGGATGGTGATTGTGCATGCAGGGCCTGTATGCCGGCAGATTCGATTTCTGCGTTGCCTGGCATGGTTGCCGCCGGGGTGCAGGCGTTCAAAAGAATCAGGGCGGCGACTGTAAATGCATATTCTACATATCCGGTTTTACTTGGCTTGTGCATAGTGGTATACATAAGATGTAGTGCATGCTGAAAACAGCACCTCCCGTGAGGGAGGTGCATAGGACGAAACAAAGTAAAATAAAAAAACTGAACGATTTATTTTATTTACTCAAATCTATCGTGTATTTGGCAAAGCCGCTGGCGTCCAGCCCAGCTTCTGCCTTGACACGGCTCAGCCCCAGGTTTTGTGCAACGGCCAGTTTACCAGGGGCAGAACGCAAGATCACAGGGCCTTTGGTATCAACTTTAACAAAGCTCCAGCTTTGGCCCAGGCCATTGCCGGTGCTGGTGACTTTGCCCTGTTTTTTCAGGAAATCACTGACCACGGCCTGATTGGCATCCGGCGATTTGATGATGGTTTTGCTGCCATCGATACCAGGGAAATTGCCACCACCACCAGCACGATAATCATTTGTTGCGACGATGAAGTCATCGGTATCGGCGACAGCCTTGCCGGCATAAGTCAGGTTGACGATGCGTTTGCCGCCGGGCTGGGTGACGTCGATCTGGTACTTCAATGCATTGTTGTCGGCATAGAAGACATCGTAGTTGAAGATGGTTGAATACGATGGCACCAGGTCTTGCTCGGCTGTCATTGCGGGGTCGATCTGGGCAAATTGTTTGGCAGCGGTTTCCAGCCAGTTTTTCAAATCCAGTCCCTTGATTTTGACTGCCTGCAAATTGTTGTTGCCGTACAGGTAAAGGTCACCCGGATTACGTACTTGCAGGCCAAATGGTGCTGCGGGCGTGGCATTTGGCGCGACATCCGTAAAGTCGGTAGGGCCGTTACGGCCTGCCTTGAACGGCGCGCTGCATGAGATGACCGGGATGGATTTATAACTGGCTATCGTGGCATCGGTCGAATTGGCGATGAAGTTTTTCACGTACTCGATTTGTGCCTGGTTGACGATCTGGATCGCAGTCACATCACCCACCAGCGAGAAATAGGCAGACATCTGGAAATCAGTGGTCGTGCCCAATGGCTGGGTAGCATAGTTGATGGTGGCTTTGTGTTCGGTATCCACCAGCGGGGCAATGGAAGCGTCGGCGTCAACGATGGTGGTGCCATCCTTGTATTTAAAGCCGCGTGCTTCCACATTGGTCAGGTCTTTTTGTACAATCCACTTACCGCCCTGGTATTTAAGTACCATCTGTATGATACCCAGGCGGCGGCCCCAGCTTTGCGCCATGACTGCCGGCACACCGTTGACCAAACCTTTTACAGTATCAACCTGCGCAGTTGGCAATGCAGCCAGTGAAGCGTCAACGGCAGGTGCACCGACCTCTTTGCCTTTGGGGAAAATCAAATGCGCGTGACCCAGCATCAGCGCATCGATGCCAGTGGATGTCAGGTACAGGCTGCCGTTTTCCATTTTAGGGCTATACGGTGAAGCATCCAGGCCACCATGTGACAAGGCGACCACCAGATCAGCCCCTTTGCTGCGCATTTCAGGCACATATTTGTTGGCAGATTCCTGCAAGCCATTCACCATGACCTTGCCTGCCAGGTATTTCTGGTCCCAGTCCATGATTTGTGGCGGGACAAAGCCGATGATGCCGACATTGAGTTTGACGCTGATGCTGCTGCCATCCGGTTTGGTGGCGGTGAATTGCTTGCCGACGATAGAGTAGGGATTGAAGATGGGTTTCTGATTGACGGCACCTACCACATTGGACAAGACCAGCGGGAAGCTGGGTGAGCCGCAAGTGCCGGCTTTGCTGACGTCGGGCAGGCCGAAATCGGTATTGGTAATCTGGCTGAGGAAATTCAAACCATAGTTGAATTCATGATTGCCCATGCTGGCACCATCATATTTCAGCGCATTCATGACCTTGTACACGGCCATCGTGCCACTACAGGTTACCGGCGCAGCCAATGCCTGGTAATCGCCCAGCAAAGTGCCCTGGATAACGTCGCCATCATCCAGCAAGACGTTATTCGGGTTTTCGGCACGCGCGCCATTGATCAGTGCTGCGGTTCTTTCCAGGCCGAGGCTGGTATCTGCCTTCAGGCCGTAGTAGTCATAGCTGAGTATGTTCTGGTGGATATCGGTCGTTTCCAGCAGGGCGACCTTGAGTGTGGTTCCTTCTGGTACGGCATTCGGGTCAGCCACAGGATTATTGCTGCTGCAACCGGCCAGTGCTATCGCTGCAAGGGGTGGCAGCCAGGCAAATTTTTTCATACATTCTCTCTGAATAAGTATTGCATTGAATGAGCATCGCATTGAATCATCAATAGGAAAGTCGCCAGAGCTGAAGGGCTTCATTTGATACAGGCAAGGCCGACAATCCATGCATGACAAGTGCGCGATTATCATGACAAATTATGTCGATAGCATGACATACTGTTAACGTAATACTGGGTATCATGAAATAATGATATCTATTGAAAATTCACTAGTTTTTCTTTTGTCTATATATGTAACTTTAAGTCCGGCTGTAACAAGCTAACTGTATTGTGAAGGGAGTAGGTGATTGATGAATTATTTCCGTAGAGCCTGTCTACGATCTTACTAATTTTTACTGAGTGGACAGTGGGCACCGGCCTTTTGCAAATATAATCTCGCACCTGTCATGCATTTTCAATTCCGTGTTTTCGGATTTCATTTACAAAGCAAACTCATGTCGCTTTCATCTTTTTCTTTTCCTTGTACTTTGGTATCGGCAAGCACTTCTGCAAAACCTGCAAACAAGCCTGCAAGCAAGCCGATATGGAAGCGTCTGTTTTTGTCGGTGTTGCTGGTGGCTGGCATCAGTGCCTGTAACACTGCACCCCAGCAGCCTGCTCCTGTGGTGGCACCGGCGATTCCCGTTGCCAGGGCACTCAAGCCTATACGCATAGGCCTGGCGCTGGGCGGTGGTGCTGCACGTGGTTTTGCCCATATCGGCGTGATCAAGGCGCTGGAATCACAAGGCATCTTTGCAGACGTGATCGTTGGTACCAGTGCCGGTAGCGTGGTCGGTGCCATGTATGCGGCTGGCAATAACGGCTTTGCCATGCAAAAAATGGCGCTGGATATGGATGAGGCGACGATTTCTGACTGGTCCTTGCCACTGTTTTCCAAATCCAGCGGTGTGTTGAAGGGCGATGCTTTGCAGACCTATGTCAATCGCCTGGTCGTGCAGGCACCGATAGAAAAGCTGCGCAAGCCTTTTGGTGCGGTGGCAACCGATCTGGCGACCGGGCATGCGGTTCTTTTCCAGCGCGGTAACACCGGCGCTGCGGTGCGTGCGTCGTCGGCTGTTCCAGGTGTATTCCAGCCAGTAAAAATCAATGATCGCCTGTATGTGGATGGTGGCCTGGTGTCGCCGGTGCCGGTGCGCTTTGCCCGCGAAATGGGCGCCGATTTCGTGATCGCCGTGAATATTTCAGCACAACCGGAAGCGCTGGTGTCCAACAATACACTGGATGTGTTGTTGCAAACCGTCGCCATCATGGGGCAGAGCATCAATCAGTTTGAATTGAAGCAGGCAGAAATCGTCATCCGGCCAGAATTGCCAGGCATGAAGGGAAGTGATTTTGCCGGCAGAAACCTGGCGATACTGGCAGGTGAGAAAGCAGCGATGGCGATCATGCCAGAGATAAAGCAGAAAATTAAGGCGATGCAGGAACGTTGATTACAGACGGGGTTGTGCGACTTCGTTGAATTTGGTTGGTTTTTTTTGATAGGGCGGAGCAATTGCTCTGCCCTTGTTATTTGTGTGGTTGGTTTGTGAACGCGGTATGTGAACGCGATTGGTGCAAGCCGGATGATGCGTAGCAGAGGTAGTTCAGAATTCAGAATGGTGGGGGATCATTTTATTTCATTTTCATTGATGCGGCGTGCACCACTGAATCGTTTTTTCCAGTAAGCGATGTCCATGCTTTCTACACGAATCTGGCCACCGGCTGAAGGGGAGTGGATGAACTTATTGTCACCCAGGTAAATGCCTACATGTGAAAAGCCGCGCTTGAGTGTGTTATAAAAAACCAGGTCACCCGGCTGTAAATCTTTTTGTTCTATCTGTTCACCAACACGACTGATTTCTGCTGAAGTGCGGGGTAGATTGGCACCCAGTACATCCTTGAAAACATAGCGTACAAAGCCGCTGCAATCCAGGCCGTTTTCCGGGGTGTTGCCACCGCGTTTATAACGTATGCCCATCAAGTCCATCGCTTTGACAGTCAGGTCAGAAGCGCGCTGTTTGATTTCTTGCAGTTTTAAATAGGCGGTAGAAGATTCGGGGAAAGGATTGTCGGCGCTCCAGGCAGGGTTGACCGCTGCTGTGAGCAGCAATGTCGAGATAAGCACTAATTTGGCTTTCCTTGCATGTCTGGAAACGTTTGTTAGCATCTTTACACCTGGTTGGAAAAACCGTTCAACTTTAAGCGAACTCTTAAAAAATGTAAACCATTCACGAAGATTTCCGACTTGCAATTATTACCAAATGTAAATGCTGCTAATTTGATTACTGATTTGTTTATTGATTTGCATATTGATTTGCTTAATGAGATTTGTATTGGTTGCTTAATTGGTTGCTTATTCAGAAAATGGTTAAAACTGTTTGTATACCTAAGCGCAATTGCTTGGCGTACAATCCGCTGACTTTATTTGAGAGGCAATTATGCAAACAAAACCTGTGTTGACACTGGATGATGTCAAAAAAATCGCGGCCGCAGCAGAAGCGGAAGCCAAGGCGAATAACTGGCCAGTGGTCATTGCAATTGTGGATGATGGCGGCCACCTGATGTGGCTGCAACGCCTGGATGGCGTCGCACCTATTTCTTCACACATTGCCCCAGCCAAGGCGACTACCGCCGCCCTGGGCAAACGTGAATCAAAAATCTATGAAGATATTATCAATAATGGCCGTTTTTCTTTCATGCGCGCACCGAATCTGGACGGCATGCTGGAAGGCGGTGTGCCTATTTTTGCTGAAGGACACTGCATAGGTGCCGTCGGTGTTTCTGGCGTGAAATCGGCAGAAGATGCGCAGATTGCCAAGGCTGGTATCGCTGCGCTGGGCCTGTAATTCATATTGCTGGCATTCTGTTTTTGGCATTTTTTTGCTGGATTCAGATGGTGAAGAAGTAAATCTGGCCAGTCTCTGGCCTGCATATGGCAGACAATTAGCGGCGCATCAGGCATTTCTCATTTGCCTGATGCGCCGTTTCGCGCTATAATTCGAGGGTTTAACTAATCCGAAATCTCGCCGTAGCGCCTACCCAAATTCACATCGCTCCATCATCTTTCCAGGCTGCGCGGCATTTCTTGCGCGGTCAGGGAAACGACAGCTTGGTGCGTCGCAGCGGCGGTAACAATACAGGAGTTGCCCTTGCTGCCCATTCCGCAGTCCCTTCTTCGTTCCGGCCAGGACATCGCTATACTTGCTCTTGCCGATGGAAGCATTTTCACTGGATATTCGATTGGCGCTGCCGGTCAAACTATTGGTGAAGTTGTCTTCAATACTTCCATGACCGGCTATCAGGAAATTTTGACTGATCCAAGTTATAGTTCCCAAATCGTTACCCTTACGTATCCGCATATTGGTAATACTGGTGTCAATGCCGAAGATGTAGAGTCCGATAAAATCCATGCAGCCGGTTTGATCATTAAAGACCTGCCTTTGCTGGTATCGAATTTCCGTTCTGAACAAACCCTCTCTGATTACCTCAAATCCCAAAACATTGTTGCTATTGCCGGTATTGATACCCGCAAGCTGACACGTATTTTGCGTGAAAAAGGTGCGCAGGGAGGTGCCATCCTGGTTGGTGCTGATGCTGAAAAAGCCATTGCGCTGGCCAAGTCTTTCCCCGGCCTGTCTGGCATGGACCTGGCCAAGGTGGTGTCTGTCAAGCAGGCTTACAACTGGACTGAAGCTGAATGGGTACTGGGCCAAGGTTACGGTCAGTTACAAAATCCCAAATTCCACGTCGTCGCTTTTGACTTTGGTGTCAAACGCAATATCCTGCGCATGCTGGCAGAGCGCGGCTGCAAGGTCACTGTATTGCCGGCGCAATCCAGTGCTGCCGATGTGCTGGCGCTGAACCCTGATGGCGTGTTTTTGTCGAATGGTCCTGGCGACCCTGAGCCTTGCGATTACGCGATTGCTGCAGCCAGGGAATTGATAGAGAAGGGTATTCCTACCTTTGGTATCTGCCTCGGCCATCAGATCATGGCGCTGGCATCCGGTGCCAAAACCCTCAAGATGAAATTCGGTCACCACGGTGCCAATCATCCGGTACAGGATCTGGATACCAGGCAGGTATTGATCACCTCCCAAAACCACGGTTTTGCAGTCGATGCGGCGACTTTGCCAGCCAACTGCCGCGTCACCCATGTGTCTTTGTTTGATGGCTCGCTGCAAGGCTTTGCCCGTACTGATAAACCAGCTTTCTGCTTCCAGGGTCACCCTGAAGCCTCACCAGGGCCGCATGATATTGCTTACCTGTTTGATCGCTTCACCGCGATGATGGCCAAGGCAAAGACAGGAGAATAATAGAATGCCAAAACGTAACGACATAAAAAGTATTTTGATTATCGGCGCTGGTCCCATCATCATTGGCCAGGCTTGCGAATTCGATTATTCCGGCGCACAGGCGTGCAAGGCCTTGCGTGAAGAAGGTTACCGCGTGATTTTGGTCAACAGCAATCCGGCCACCATCATGACTGATCCAGAAATGGCCGATGTGACTTACATCGAACCTATCACCTGGCAAGTCGTTGAACGCATTATCGATAAAGAAAAACCGGATGCGATCTTGCCAACCATGGGTGGCCAGACTGCCTTGAACTGCGCTCTCGATCTGCATCGTAATGGCGTGCTGACCAAATACAATTGCGAATTGATCGGCGCTTCCCCCGAAGCCATCGACAAGGCCGAAGACCGTTTGAAATTCAAGAATGCCATGACCAAGATCGGTCTGGGTTCGGCGCGCTCTGGTGTTGCCCATACTATGGATGAAGCCTGGGTTGTGCAAAAGGATGTCGGCTTCCCGGTCATCATTCGCCCCTCTTTCACGATGGGTGGTACGGGCGGCGGTATTGCCTACAACCCGGAAGAGTTTGAGACGATTTGCAAACGCGGTCTGGAAGCATCACCTACCAATGAGCTGCTGATTGAAGAATCGCTGATAGGCTGGAAAGAATATGAGATGGAAGTCGTGCGCGACAAGGCCGACAACTGCATCATCGTCTGCTCCATCGAAAATCTGGACCCTATGGGTGTGCACACCGGTGACTCCATCACGGTGGCACCGGCACAGACACTGACCGATAAAGAATACCAGATCATGCGTAATGCCTCGTTGGCAGTGCTGCGTGAAATTGGTGTGGATACGGGTGGTTCCAACGTCCAGTTTTCCATCAACCCTGCGGATGGCCGCATGATCGTCATCGAGATGAATCCGCGTGTATCGCGTTCATCTGCACTGGCATCGAAAGCGACCGGTTTCCCTATCGCCAAGATCGCTGCCAAGCTGGCGGTTGGCTTTACGCTGGATGAATTGCGCAATGAAATTACTGGCGGTGCTACGCCTGCTTCTTTCGAGCCTTCGATTGATTACGTCGTCACCAAGATACCGCGTTTCGCATTCGAAAAATTCCCGCAGGCAGATAACCGCCTGACGACACAGATGAAATCTGTCGGTGAAGTGATGGCGATTGGCCGCACCTTCCAGGAATCTTTCCAGAAAGCCCTGCGTGGCCTGGAAGTTGGCGTCGACGGCATGAATGAAAAAACCCAGGATAGAGAGATACTGGAAAAAGAACTGGGTGAGCCTGGCCCGGATCGTATCTGGTATGTTGGTGATGCTTTTGCCCAGGGCTTTACGCTGGAAGAAGTGCATCAACTGACGCATATCGATCCATGGTTCCTGGTGCAGATCAAGGACATCGTGGATATCGAATTGTGGCTGGATGAACAGTCACTCGACAGCGTCGATAAAGCGCTGATGCTGCAACTGAAGCAAAAAGGTTTCTCGGACCGTCGCCTGGCAAAACTGTTGAAAACCACTGACACGGCCATCCGCGAAAAGCGTAAGGCCTTGAATGTGCGCCCTGTCTACAAACGTGTTGATACTTGCGCCGGTGAATTCGCCACGAATACCGCCTACATGTATTCGACCTATGAAGAAGAGTGCGAATCGAACCCTACCGACAAGAAAAAAATCATGGTATTGGGCGGTGGCCCTAACCGTATCGGCCAGGGTATTGAATTTGATTATTGCTGCGTACACGCAGCATTTGCGATGCGCGAAGATGGCTATGAAACCATCATGGTCAACTGCAATCCTGAAACCGTTTCTACCGATTACGATACGTCCGACCGTCTGTATTTTGAACCGCTGACGCTGGAAGACGTACTGGAAATCGTCGATAAAGAAAAGCCAGTCGGCGTCATCGTGCAATATGGCGGGCAGACACCTTTGAAACTGGCACTGGACCTGGAAGCGAATGGCGTGCCTATCATTGGTACGTCGCCAGACATGATCGATGCTGCAGAAGACCGCGAACGTTTCCAGAAGATGTTGCAAGAACTGGGTTTGCGTCAGCCACCTAACCGTACTGCACGTACCGAAACTGACGCGCTGGCACTGGCACAAGAAATCGGCTATCCGCTGGTGGTACGTCCATCGTATGTTCTGGGTGGCCGTGCGATGGAAATCGTGCATGAACAGCGTGATCTGGAGCGTTACATGCGTGAAGCCGTCAAGGTGTCGCATGATTCACCAGTCTTGCTGGATCGCTTCCTGAATGATGCGATTGAAGTTGACGTCGATTGCCTGTCTGACGGCAAGCGTACCTTCATCGGTGGCGTCATGGAACATATTGAACAGGCTGGTGTGCACTCGGGTGACTCTGCATGTTCCTTGCCGCCTTATTCCCTGTCGCAAGAAACCATTGCTGAACTCAAGCGCCAGACTGCGCTGATGGCAAAAGGTTTGAATGTCGTCGGCCTGATGAATGTGCAGTTTGCGATTCAGCAGCAAGATGGCAAAGATGTCGTGTTTGTGCTGGAAGTGAACCCGCGTGCGTCGCGTACCGTGCCATATGTATCCAAGGCTACAGGTTTGCAACTGGCGAAAATTGCCGCCCGTTGCATGGTCGGCCAATCGCTTGATTCACAAGGTATAGGCGCAGAAGTGGTGCCGCCTTACTTCAGTGTCAAGGAAGCAGTATTCCCGTTTGTGAAGTTCCCCGGCGTTGATACCATTCTTGGTCCTGAAATGAAATCGACCGGTGAAGTCATGGGCGTGGGCAAGACCTTTGGTGAAGCCTTCGTGAAATCACAACTGGGTGCCGGCGTGAAATTGCCGACTTCCGGTAAGGTATTCCTGAGCATCAAGAACAGCGACAAACCACGTGGCGTGAAAGTGGCCCGTGATCTGGTGGAAATGGGCTTCTCCATTGTTGCCACACGCGGTACGGCAACGGCGATAGCGGCGGAAGGCATTCCGGTATCCATCGTGAACAAGGTTGTTGAAGGTCGCCCACACGTGGTGGATATGATCAAAAACAATGAAATCGCCCTGGTGATCAATACGGTGGAAGAAAAGCGCAATGCCATTACCGATTCGCGCGCTATCCGTACCTCAGCATTGATTGCTCGTGCAACAACATTCACGACTATCGCTGGCGCAGAAGCAGCGGTGGAGGGGATGCGTCACCTCAATGAAATGCATGTTTATGATTTACAAGGTCTGCATAAAACCTTAAACTGATAGAAATAACAGTAGCTCTGGCCCAAGGGTAGAGCTACTTGAACTTCGATACAGAGGTCACAAATGGCATCGGCAATGCTGGTGTCTGATGTGGCCTCTGTATTTTACTTTTATAAGCGTGAATGCCATGAGTACAGTACCTATCACCAAGTTCGGCGCAGAATTGCTGAAGCAAGAATTGCATAAGCTGAAAACCAAAGAACGTCCGGAAGTGATCAATGCGATTGCCGAAGCACGTGCCCAGGGCGATTTGTCTGAAAATGCTGAATACGACGCTGCCAAAGAGCGCCAGTCTTTTATCGAAGGCCGCATTGCTGAACTGGAAGGGAAATTGGGTTCTGCACAGATTATCGACCCAACTACGCTGGATGCAGAAGGCCGTGTGGTATTTGGCTCTACCGTGCACCTGGAAGACCTGGAAACTTCGCAAAAGGTCAGTTACCAGATCGTTGGTGAAGATGAAGCCGATTTGAAATTGAGTAAAGTATCCATCACATCACCGATAGCGCGTGCGCTGATCGGTAAATATGCTGGCGATGTCGTCGGCGTGCAGGCACCAGCTGGTGTGCGTGAATATGAAGTACTGGATGTGATGTACGTGTAATACAGGTACAGAATGGTCGCACTGGCAAACTGGTGCGACTGTTTAAATAATGACAGGCTGTTGCTGCTATTTGTCTGTCACTGCGGTGTGTCTGTCACCCGGCCTGACAAAGACAGGGCCGGGTTGAAAACCTCTACACGGCTGTGGTGCGCATGACCAGCAAGACAGCCAGCGGAAATTTAGTTGTTTCCAAGAGATGCTTTTTTGGCACTGGACTGACGTGGTTTCGCACGTTTGACATTGCCGCCCTGGGTGACGCGTTCGTTACCCTTGACCATCACTTTTGAAACGGTAGGTTTTTTCGTACCGCTGGGGCTAGGCTTGACGATCGTGACTTCGCGCATGCCTTTGCCTTTTTTGACTAATTTGGTTTCTTTCGTACCTTCCAGTTTTGGACGGTAAATCACCAAAAGTTTTCCGATATGCTGTACTTGAGCAGCTTTCAGCTCGGTGCAGATGGTATCGTACATGCCTACACGTGCTTCACGATCATCGCCAAACACGCGTACTTTGATTAAGCCATGAGAATTCAGGCCGGAATCGATTTCCTTGATGACGGCAGGAGTCAATCCAGCTTCGCCTACGATAACGATAGGTTTCAGTGCGTGTGCTTCAGACCGGAGTTCGCTCTTTTCGGCGGGCGTAAGTTTTAACATAGTAATTCCTTTAAAAGCAGTATTTTACGCGAATGGCAAAGAATAAATTCAATCAAAATTGGGTTCACGACCATATTAACGACCCTTATGTGAAACTTGCACAAAAGGAAGGCTACCGCGCACGCGCAGTTTATAAGCTAAAAGAAATAGATGAATCAGAAAAATTGATACGTCCGGGCCACATTATCGTCGATCTGGGCGCGACGCCAGGTAGTTGGTCACAGTATGCACGCAACAAACTGGCTGGCAAAGAGGGCGGTGGCATCGTCGGTGAAATTTTTGCCCTGGACCTGCTCCCCATGGAACCTATCGCCGACGTGCAATTCATGCAAGGCGATTTCCGTGAAGATGAAGTGTTAAATTTGCTGGAATCGAAGCTGATCGGCCGCAAAGTGGACTTGGTATTGTCGGATATGGCCCCAAATCTGACTGGTAATTCGACTGTGGATGCAGCGCGGGTCGAATATATTATCGAATTGGCAGTCACTTTTGCCAAAGCACACCTGAAACCGGGTGGGGCTTTGTTGGTGAAATGCTTCCATGGTCCCAGCTATAACAACATCGTCACGCTTTTTAAAAATGAGTTTAAGACCGTTGTTAACAAGAAGCCGAAAGCCAGTAAAGACAAGTCTTCCGAGATATTTTTGCTCGGACGGGGCCTGAAGAACCCGGATTAATGCATTTACCTCTTGATAATCATCAATACCGCCAACATATGTTGGCTAGCAAGCTCTATCCATTACGGGTAGAATGACCGTTTACAGTATCAAATGGCGCACCTGCGTTCAAGGAGTTCTCGTGAATAATATGTTTTCAAAAGCTGCTATATGGGTTGTAGTTGCCCTGGTGCTTTTCATGCTTTTCAAGCAGATTGATGGAAAAAGTATCGGTGCCGGTGTGACCTTGATACCGTATTCTGAGTTCTTGGACGAAGTTAAATCCAAGCATATCAAAGAAGCGACGATTGATGATGCCAACCGTACCGTGGTAGCGACCACCAATGACGGTAAAAAAATCAAATCACAACTGACCATTTTTGATCGTGGCCTGGTGGGTGATCTGGTTAATAATGGTATTAAATTTGATAATAAACCGCCGGAAGAACAATCCTTCCTGCAGCAGATTTTCATTTCCTGGTTCCCGATGCTGTTGTTGATCGGTATCTGGATATTCTTCATGCGCCAGATGCAGGGTGGCGGTAAAGGCGGCGCTTTCTCCTTTGGCAAGTCCAAGGCAAGAATGCTGGACGATACCAATAACAATGTCACGTTTGGTGATGTTGCCGGTTGCGATGAAGCCAAGGAAGAAGTGTCGGAAATCGTTGATTTCCTGCGTGATCCTACCAAATTCCAAAAACTGGGTGGCCGTATTCCTCGCGGTGTGCTGATGGTTGGTCCTCCAGGCACTGGTAAAACTCTGCTGGCGCGTGCGATTGCCGGTGAAGCGAAAGTACCGTTTTTCACAATCTCGGGTTCTGATTTCGTTGAAATGTTTGTCGGCGTGGGTGCTTCCCGCGTTCGCGACATGTTTGAAAACGCCAAAAAACACGCGCCTTGCATTATCTTTATTGATGAGATTGATGCTGTTGGTCGTCATCGCGGTGCCGGTATGGGCGGCGGTAATGATGAGCGTGAACAGACTTTGAACCAGATGCTGGTTGAGATGGATGGTTTTGAAGCGAATTCTGGTGTCATCGTCATCGCCGCAACCAACCGTGCCGACGTACTGGATAAAGCCCTGTTGCGCCCAGGCCGTTTTGACCGTCAGGTATCTGTCGGTTTGCCGGATATCCGTGGCCGCGAACAGATCTTGAATGTGCATATGCGTAAAGTGCCTATTTCTGCTGACGTCAAGGCAGATATCCTGGCACGTGGTACGCCTGGTTTTTCTGGTGCCGATCTGGCCAATCTGGTCAATGAGTCAGCTTTGTTTGCCGCGAGACGTAACAAGCGTCTGGTCGAAATGATAGATTTTGAAGATGCCAAAGACAAAATCTTCATGGGTCCGGAACGCAAATCCATGGTCATGCGTGAAGATGAACGCAGGAACACTGCCTATCACGAGTCCGGTCATGCAGTGGTGGCCAAGTTGCTGCCCAAGGCTGACCCTGTGCATAAAGTCACCATCATGCCACGCGGTTTTGCCTTGGGGTTGACCTGGCAGTTGCCGGAACATGATCATCTCAGTGGTTACAAAGACAAAATGCTGGAAGAGATTTCCATCCTGTTCGGTGGCCGTATTGCAGAAGAAATCTTTGTAGGCCAAATGTCTACGGGCGCATCGAATGACTTTTCCCGTGCGACCAAATTGGCACGCTCCATGGTGACACGCTTCGGCATGTCTGACAGCATGGGTGTTATGGTGTATGAGGACAGTCAGAGCGAAGGTTATTTTGGCGGTCCATCGAAAACCATTTCCGAAGCGACACAGCAAAAAGTGGATGCTGAAATCCGTAATATCCTGGATACACAATATGCATTGGCACGCAAGATGCTGGAAGAAAACCGCGACAAAGTAGAAGCCATGACCAAGGCCTTGCTGGAATGGGAAACCATTGATTCAGACCAGGTCAATGACATCATGAACGGTGTTGATCCACGCCCACCAAAACAGGGGCAGACGAATGCACGTTCATCGTCAGATAACTCGTCTGGTGGCATTTCAGCAAATGCAGCAGCACCAGCCTGATCAGGTTTTGAATCAATAAATTAAGTAATAAATTAAGTAAGGGTGGGGTAAATCCTCACCCTTAGTTTTTTAAAAAATGAAATATTTCCAATGTGGGCGTTATCGCTTCCCTTTAGCGGGGGCGCAATCCCGGACCCTGGTGATGGGCATCCTCAATATCACGCCAGATTCATTTTCTGACGGCGGTAAATACATGGATCTGGAAAGCGCGATCATTCGTGCTGAACAGATGATAGAAGATGGTGTGGATATCCTCGATATCGGTGGAGAATCCAGCCGCCCCGGCTCTGTGCCACTGTCTCTGGACGAAGAACTGAGCCGTGTCATGCCCGTCATCTATGCCCTGCGTGATTGCGGCAAGCCCTTGTCTATTGATACCTATAAACCGCAAGTCATGCGCGAAGCCCTGCTGGCAGGGGCCGACATGATCAACGATATACAGGGATTTCGTAGCGCAGAAGCGCTTGCCGCCGTGGCTGAAAGTGATGCCGGTCTGTGCGTCATGCATATGCAGAATCAACCGGCTGACATGCAGTTGAAGCCAGACTACGAGAATGTCAATCAGGAAGTCTTGCAGTTCCTGAAAGCCAGGGTGGAAGCGCTGGAACAGGCCCAGGTTGAACGGCAGCGTATCTGTCTTGATCCAGGTTTTGGTTTTGGTAAAACTTTGGATCATAATGTATCCATGTTCAAGCAACTCCAGGCCTTGCAGGCGGACATGGATTTGCCTTTGCTGGTGGGTGTGTCACGCAAATCCATGCTTGGTGCCTTGACCGGGCGTGAAGCGCCAGGCAGATTGGCTGGCAGCCTGGCGGCAGCGCTGGCGGCAAAACAGCGTGGTGCCTGCATAGTGCGGGTACATGATGTGGCAGAAACCGTAGATGCGTTCAAAGTCTGGGACGCTTTGTCCAATTAAAAAAGAAAAAATACAATGAGCAGAAAATATTTTGGTACAGATGGCATACGCGGCAAAGTAGGGCAGGCACCGATCACGCCAGATTTCGTCATGCGGCTGGGTTTTGCTGCCGGCAAGGTGTTGGCACAGGCAGACGCCAGCGGTGATACCCGCCCCACCGTGTTGATAGGCAAGGACACGCGCATTTCCGGCTACTTGCTGGAAGCCTCGCTGGAAGCAGGTTTTGCCGCTGCCGGGGTAGATGTCATGCTGTCTGGCCCGGCACCGACACCGGCGGTTGCTTACCTGACACGTGCATTGCGCTTGTCGGCTGGTGTAGTCATATCCGCCTCGCACAATCCTTTTGACGACAATGGCATCAAGTTTTTTTCCGCTACGGGCAACAAGCTGCCGGATGAAGTGGAGCTGGCGATTGAACAAGAGCTGGAACGCCCCATGCAATGCGTGAGTTCAGACCGCCTCGGCAAGGCGCGCCGGCTGAGTGATGCAAATGGCCGGTATATAGAGTTTTGCAAGAGCACCTTCCCGAACGAGCTGGATTTGCGCGGCCTGAAAATCGTGGTCGATTGTGCCCATGGCGCTGCCTATGACATTGCGCCACATGTATTCCATGAACTGGGTGCCGAAGTGATAGCCATCGGCAATCAGCCTAATGGCCTGAATATCAATGATGGTGTTGGTGCCACCGCCCCCGATGCACTGGCGATGGCAGTGCGGGCCAACCATGCTGACCTGGGCATTGCACTGGATGGTGATGCTGACCGGTTGTTGATGGTAGACCAGCATGGCAAGATCTACAATGGGGATCAACTGCTATACCTGATGGTGCTCGATCGCATGGCGATAGGCAGTGTGCAGGGTGTGGTAGGCACGTTGATGACCAATATGGCGGTAGAAGTCGCCTTCCAGAAAATGGGCGTGGGCTTTGTGCGCGCCAAAGTCGGCGACCGTTACGTGCTGGAACAAATGCAGGAACGTGGCTGGCTGTTGGGCGGTGAAGGCTCTGGCCATCTCTTGTGTCTGGACAAACATACGACCGGTGACGGTATTGTTTCGGCATTGCAAGTTCTGTCGGCATTAAGACGCAATGGTAAAAGCCTGGATCAATGCTTTGATGAACTGACCCTGTTCCCCCAGACATTGCTGAACATCAAAGTACCGGCAGGCTTTGATTGGCAAAAGAATGACAAGCTAATGGCTGAAAAACAGAAAGTCGAAGCCGAATTGGGCAACACCGGCCGCGTGCTGATACGCGCATCCGGCACCGAGCCCCTGGTGCGCGTTATGGTGGAAGCAGCCGACGGTGATATGGCAGCAAGCACCGCCCGTCGCCTGGCCGATTGCATTTCTGTCGCCATCTAGGGCATTCGGTACAAAATCATGGAGAAATTCAGGTGATGACAGGTATTCATTCTTGAATCTGACTGCGATACCATGTACTATTCAGCCTTCAGTTTTTGACCATCTGGTTTTAGCTGCAGGCTGATGTAAAATCAGTATAAGCGGCATAAGCGGCATAAGCGGCAGCTAATCATGCCGCTTATCTGTAGTAATTGCGCAGTCATTGTGCAGTACCATGCATTGGTCAATTCATAGACTGTCCATAGCTCAGTTGGATAGAGCACGAGCCTTCTAAGCTCGGGGTCGCAGGTTCGATTCCTGCTGGGCAGGCCAATAGATTCAAAGACTTAGCCCAGATTAAAATTCTGGGCTTTTTCGTTTTTGGCTTCGTGTAACCAGCATGTAACCCGATTTTCCCATTTTTATAATTTCCATCACATTCTTGAAATGCTTTATGGCGCGTATTGCCTGTAAGCGGAGGATAGTCATTTCTCCCTGATATATTGTGGCAAAATCGGAATCTGTGTTGCGCAAAATTTCTGCCGAAAAGTGGGCTATAGGCAATTTCATTGTGTCTTAATTTCAAAGTTGATTATTATGCTTGAAAACAATAACTCCTCTATGTCGACAAGAAAAATTGTTCAATTGCTTTTAAGTAGATTTGAATCTGAAGTGTGTATTGAAGGAATTAATAGCCAACTCAGAGCCGTTACGTTGGATTTGGTTACCTCAATAGTTACCGCAGCGCACTCTGGCGCAGAAGCTCAATTTAAAAATGAATCATATCTGGCTGATTTTTTAGAGGAGCAAGAGTATCGAATTAAAAATTTCGTTTCAATGATTCCCCGGTCGTTTCACAATTATGAATTTCAAACCTCGAATGGTGCACGCTCTACTTTGTTTGATTTGCCACCTAGAGAGTTTATCAAATCAGTCGAAACGGTGAAAAATGAACCGACAGACAAATTAGCAACGGCGTATGGGGTTGTCTGGTTTCACTCACAATTGTTGAGCGAATTTCAGACAGGAAAAAAAAGTAAAGCTCATCAAGAAAACTGTCTTTTTGTATACGCGGAATCTGTTGAGTCATTGGCGCAAGACTATTTAGAAGCGGATGATTTTATCTCTCCCTTTCTTGAATGGGCCATGGTTGATGCTCTAATTTATTCTCGTACCCTTGATTTTTTCCAATCAAGGGCATTTTGGAAGCAAATAAAGAATTTTGATAGTGGCCAATTAATTGATGGCCCGCTCTTATTGGAGCCGAATGATATTTCCTTAACAGGCAGTAAAATTAAAGACCTCATTCTTGAATTTGCGTTTAGCGCTCTGGGTAATGCGATTGGATTGCTGGGGGTGTGGTGGCTCGCTACTCTTCTTACGGAAACCTCCACCGAGAAATGGATATTATTTACTGGCGTTATGGCATCACATTGGATTGTCTCAGCGCTATCAAATAAATCTGTCATAAAAAATGCTGGACGCACCAAGGATGAAGTTAACCTTCAAATGTTATGGGATATGTGCCAAATGCATGAGCGTGTGCCAAGTATGAATATTGGTTTGTTGTTGCACCTTCTTTACCGACTTGAGGAAAAAGGGGGAGCATTTAGTCCGTCTGTTTACGCATTGCTTGCAAAGCGAGCCAAGAGGGAGAGCAAATAATTTGCATTGCATTACATTAGTGGCAACCAGACATTAAAAAGACTTAACAAAACTTAACGCCAAAACTTTTAAATTTAAATGGCTTAGTTTTTGGTTCTTTAAGGGGCATATTTCCACCGTCACGCGCGCGCGTATCGGTCGGTTATTTCTGGCTAACGATGTTTTGGGCGTTTCAATGCAGTACTCAGCAATAAGCGTCAAGGGTTGTCGCTGGCATCAGGAAGGGTTTTCACTTCAATGGAATGGCTATCAATCATCAATGTAGTCCACCCCTTATCAAGTGAATATTTTTGTCCAGGCTCATAATATTTGAGACTGTCCACATTGTTGAGATTACCCGTAACGACAAGTCGCTGAGGATGAAAGAAAATTTGCAATTTTTCTTCGCTGGCGAGTTGTAGTAGCCAACCTGTTGTTACAGGTTGAGCGGTTTTGTCGCTCAAAAATTGTACCGCTTCAGGCAGTGTGAAGTAGGTGGGGACAATCATTAATGCTCCTTCAAGTGCTAATCCGCAAATGTCGGGATGCCAGACAAGCACATGAAGGGTTTCCTGCTCTACCCATCAGGATAGTCTGGCGTTTCTTTTCTCAGGCTGTGACTAAATGTTTGAAAGGCTTTACTTTGGGCGCGCCTGCTTTCCTTGCTTGCCACAGGTCATAAGCGGCTTGTTCCGCTATCCATACGTCAGCACGTCCACCATTGTCTACCCCTAGCCAAGCCTCCAGCCTGAGCGCCATGACAGGGGAAATCGCGGCGCGGCCATTTAGCACGCGCGACAATGTGGCGCGGGTAATGCCTAATTGTTCGGCAGCTTCGGTCACATTCAAACCCAAAGCGGGCAATATATCTTCTCGCAGGGTTTCGCCGGGATGCGGCGGATTAAAGATTCTGCTCATTTGTAATGCTCCTTAGTGATAATCCTGATAATTGACCAGAATCGCGTCTTGACCTTCAAAAGTGAAAGTCAGACGCCAATTACCATTCACAGTGATTGAGTAATGTCCTGCAAGTTCTCCTGACAGGGTATGTAAATTCCAGCCGGGCAAATTCATATCAGTGACGGCTTTGGCTATATCCAGCCTCAGCAACTGGCGGTGGAGCCGGCTTGCATGATGTGGCTGAATACCAGCCTTGCTGCCGTTGTCAAAAAAGGTTTTTAGTCCTTTGTGCAGGAATGATTTAATCATGATTGTATTGTATAGCGTGGCGTTTCGCGGTTCAATGTTATTGTATTGCCTGTAAAGCAAATACTTGGTGCGTTGAAGGGGCGGCGCCATTGACGCATGTGTATTCTTGAATACTGCATCAGGTACAAGTAGTCATCGGATGTCTGATCTGTTTTTCATGTTTGAGTTGTTGTTTATATCTCTGATGTTGCAATTCGTCATGTTCTCTTCATTTGCGCCCGTAGTGTTTCAGCTATACTTTACTAAAGCACTTTCATTTGTTGCGCAGAGAATTACATAATAATTTCAGGGGACGTTGATTCATGTCGGCATGAATGGTTTATTCGGGCCTATCCGGGTCTATTCGACTATGTTTGATTTTGTGGGTACGCTGGGCAAGCCTGTTTGCCACTGGTGTTGAACAGCAGCTCCCGCGTATCAAGCATTCAAATCATTTAAACCATTTAAACATCGACTGCTTTCGAATCAGTTCTTCTTTCCCTGGCCAGTTCGGTCAAATTGCTTTTGCTCATGGCATTTTGAAGAGATTTTTTCTGTCATATTTTGTTCTTGTCGTTATCAAGGTAAGGCAGAAATGAGGAACACGTGCCTCTGTTCGTGCCGGGCTTGTTGCGATGGCTTGTGCTTGACGTACTAATACCTTCTGCCGTTCTATTGTCAGATATTCAGGGAAATGTATGAACCAATTATTACGCTTAAAAATCAGTGGCCGTCTGGCGCTGGGTTTTGGTCTTGTGATTTTGTTTGCTTCCGGCTTGTTGGTGCTGGGGCTGTTTCGTATGAGCCAATTGCAAGGTTCAACCGACTACATTTTTAACACCAAGGTCGCCAGCCTGGATGCCGCAACTGATATGCGCGAACAGGGCAGGGCACTGGCACTGGTATTGCGCAAGATGACTTCCCCCAGTGATTTGGCAGAAGCAGAACGAGAAACCAAGCGGCTGGCGAAAATACTGGAAAATTATAATGCTTCAGAAAATGCTGCCAAAAAACTGATAGACGACAATGAAGGAAAAAGCACGCTGCAAAACTCGCTTGAGCAAAAACAACAGGTGATGGTGATTGCCAACAAGATTAAAGGTCTGGTCGGAGAAGGTAATTATTTTGATGCGGCGTCAGCTTTGCAGACCGAATTCAATGCTCCGAACGAAAAATGGATGGCGTCCCTGGGGGACTTGGCACAGCAACAGCATAAGGCCATGAAATCCGCCTATGATGAATCGCTTGATAATTATAAAAGCGCCAGAGCTGGTATGTTGATTATCGGTATTTTGATTATCGTGGTTGGTTCGATCGCTGCATGGCTGATAGCCAGAACCATTTCCGGTCCTATCAAATCGTCTGCTGTCATTGCTGACCAGATTGCGCATGGTGATTTGACCAATACAGTTATCGTAGCAGGCACGGATGAGATCAGTGATTTGCTACGCTCCCTGAGTAAGATGCAGGAAAACCTGCTTGCGACCATCTCCAAAATCAAGGTCGGTACTGAAACCATTACCGTGGCGTCGCGAGAAATTGCCTCTGGCAATGCCGACCTGTCGAGTCGCACCGAATCGCAAGCCAGCTCGCTGGAAGAAACTGCCAGTTCCATGGAAGAACTCACCAGCACCGTCCGGCAAAATGCCGACAATGCACGGCAGGCCAATCAACTGGTGGTATCGGCATCTGGTGTTGCAGTCAAAGGCGGTGCCGTGGTGGGGCAGGTGGTCAGTACCATGGGTTCCATCAAGGAAAGTTCACGCAAGATTGTCGACATCATTGGCGTCATCGACGGAATTGCCTTCCAGACCAATATCCTGGCCCTGAATGCAGCGGTGGAAGCTGCCAGAGCAGGTGAGCAGGGCCGTGGTTTTGCCGTGGTAGCAGCGGAAGTACGCAATCTGGCACAACGCAGTGCCAGCGCCGCCAAGGAAATCAAATCCCTCATCAGTGATTCGGTCGACAAGGTGGACCAGGGTAGCAGGCTGGTGGATGAAGCCGGCAAGACCATGGATGAAATCGTCACCAGCGTCCAGCATGTGGCCGACATCATGAGCGAGATCACTGCGGCCAGCCAGGAACAAAGTTCAGGCATAGAACAGGTGAACCTGGCGATTACCCAGATGGATGAAATGACACAACAGAATGCCGCCCTGGTAGAACAGGCAGCGGCAGCGGCAGAAAGCATGGAAGAACAGGCTGGAGAACTGACGAAGGCGGTCAGCGTTTTTCAGTTGCCAAGGGAAATGAAAATAGAAAATGCAGCATCCCAGAAAAATAATGGTGGACGTCAGCAAAATATGCGACGTCTGGAGCATCGATAGGCAAGCGGGGCAGCGGCGCTAAAGTAGTTTGCCCGGGTTCATCAGATTATCCGGGTCCAGCGCTCCCTTGATGCTGCGCATCAAAGATAATTCCAGTGCCGATTTATACAGGGTGATTTCTTCCCGTTTCAACATGCCCAGGCCATGTTCGGCGGAAATGGAACCGTTCAGGCCATGTACCCTGTCATGTACTATGCGATTGACGGCTTGCTGTTGTTGAATGAAATCCGTATCGCGCATGGTCACCGGTGCCGATACGTTGTAATGCAGATTGCCATCGCCCAGGTGGCCAAAGCACACTACCTGGCATCCCGGGAAGGCGGCATGCAGCGCCGCATCGGTCATCTTGATAAATGCGGGTATGTCCGAAATAGGAAGGGAAATATCATGCTTGATATTCTTGCCTTCCATCGCCTGCGCAGCGGAGATGTGTTCGCGCAATTGCCATAGGGTTTTCGACTGACTGATGGACGTGGCACAGACGGCATCTGTCGCGTGGCCATGCTCCAGCGCTTTTGCCAGCATGCTTTCCATCAAGCCATTTGCATGTTCTTCCGATTCATGGTCAGAAATTTCTAGCAGGGTGTAATACGGACAGTTGCTGTCCAGTGGTTTCTTCAGCAGGGGAAAATGTTTCAGCACCAGTTGCAGGCTGAAGTCGGAAATCAATTCGAAACCTGTCAGTGTCGGCCCCAGGTCGCTGCGTGCCAGATTCAGCAATTGCAATGCAGCCTCTGCTGAAGGCACGGCAGCCAACGCAGTCAGGCTGGCGCGTGGTTGTGGAAACAGTTTCAGTACTGCAGTGGTGATGATGCCCAGGGTGCCTTCGGCACCAATATACAAATCCCGCAAGTCATAGCCGGTATTGTCTTTGCGCAGGCCGCGCAAGCCATTCCAGATTTCGCCTGTTGCCGTCACCACTTCCAGCCCCAGGCACAATTCCCTGGCATTGCCATAGCGTAGTACTGCCGTGCCACCGGCATTGGTTGCCAGGTTGCCGCCTATGGTGCAACTGCCTTCAGATGCCAGTGATAAAGGAAATAATCGCTGATGCGTTTCTGCCGCCGTCTGCACATTTTCCAGCAGGCAGCCCGCTTGTACCGTCATCGTATTGTTGCTGACATCCACTGCAAGCACACGGTTCATGCGCTTGAGCGAGAGGATGACTGCCTTACCGGTCTGGTCCGGCACGCTGCCCAGCACCAGACCCGTATTACCGCCTTGCGGGACGCAGGGGATGTGATAGCGGGCGCACAAGGTGAGCAATGCCGCCACTTCTTCCGTCGATGTGGGCAGCAATACCGCCATTGCCTTGCCGGTATAACGCTGGCGCCAGTCGGTCAGGTAGGCTTGCTGATCAGGCTCACTGGTCAGCACGTGATCCTGACCGATGATCTGTGCGCAGGAGGCAAGAAATTCAGAGTTCATGGTGTCAGTCAGCACAGGTTTCGGATTGTTGATGCACGCATGGCGGCATCATTGTTCGGCTGCCTTGGTTTTGGCCAATGCCTTCGCGGCTTTTTTTAGCGGACGCAAATAAAAAATCGTGCTAAAGAAAAAAATCAATGACAGTGCTACTTCACCCCAGGCCAGCATGGCTGACAGCGGCAGCTTGTCACTGGTGGCCCTGACGATACCCTCGGTAAAATACAGCCAGATCAGCATGGACGACCATTGCATGGTGTAGTTGTCTTTTTTCAGCACGCCGCGCAATGGTATCAACAGAAAAAACGCCTTGATCACCATCCATGAGCCACCGGGACGCAAAGGCGCAATCATCCATTCCCATAGCAGACAGAGTATGAACAGGGCAATCAGGCTGGCGGATGCTACCCAGTAGTAGGGGGTAGTGCGGGGTGTAGTGCTGGGTGTTGTGAGTGTCGTGTTCATGTTGCGACCTGCAATTTGCGGCTGGTTTCGGCCAGTCGCTTACCCAGTGCAATGGCCAGCTTGCGGCTGTCTTCTGACAGTGGCAGTGTGCCATCCTTGCCGGACCAGTGGGTTGCCCCATAGGGGCTGCCACCGGTGGAGGTGGTCATCAATTCGGGATGGCTGTACGGCAGGCCAAGCAGCAGCATGCCATGGTGCATCAGGGGTAGCATCATGCTGAGCAGGGTGGATTCTTGTCCGCCATGCAGGCTGCCGGTAGAAGTGAATACGCAGGCCGGTTTGCCGCTGAGTGTGCCGGACAACCAGTCGGCCGCAGTGCCGTCAAGAAAGTATTTCATGGCAGCGGCCATGTTGCCGAAGCGGGTAGGGGAGCCTAATGCCAGTCCTGCACATTCCCTGAGGTCAGACAATTCTACATACGGTGCGCCTGCTGACGGTACATCTGGTGCTGTGGCTTCGGCCACGGTGGACACAGCAGGCACGGTGCGCAGGCGCGCATTGCAGCCAGGTACGCTTTCTATGCCCTGGGCAATCAGCTCGGCCATTTTCCTGGTATTGCCATGGCGGGAATAAAATAAAACCAAAATCGTGAGTTCTTGTGTAGTCATGCTTGTATTATATGAGTCTTTATTCTTTGACCCTCAGTAAAATAGAGGGTACTTTTATTTCAAGCTGCAAAAAACTATGCGTGGTCTGTCGTGGAAACAAATACTCAACCTGTTCAAATTCGCCCTGCAACGCCTGCAAGAAGGGCGCTTGCCGCAAGTTGCCGGTAGTCTTACCTTTACCACCGTGCTGGCACTGGTACCGATTCTGACTGTCGCATTGGCCATTTTTACAGCTTTTCCCTTGTTTAATACCTTCCGTACGTCGCTGGAAGCGTATTTTATTCAAAGTCTGATGCCTAAGGGGATTTCCAACACCATTCTTGGCTATCTGACACAATTTGCCACCAAGGCGACCCGTGTTTCTGCCATCAGTGGTGTCGCCCTGATGGTGACTGCCATTACCACCATGGCAACCATAGACAAGTCCTTTAACCAGATCTGGCAGGTCAAGCGTTCACGTCCGATCTTGCAAAGATTGCTGGTGTATTGGGCCATTGTAACGCTGGGGCCTTTGCTGGTCGGTGTGTCGCTGACTTCTACTTCTTACCTGTTCACTGCCACGACCGGGGTGGTGGGGTCGGTACCTTTCATTGGCGGTGTGTTGTACACCACGGCCTCGATTTTATTTACTACCGGTGCTTTCACGCTGTTGTATTTGATCGTGCCGAATCGGTCTTTGGAATGGCGTGATGCGGCCTGGGGTGGTTTGTTTGCCGGTATTGCCTTCGAGATTGCCAAACGCATATTCGCCAGTTTTGTCATTCAGTTTCCCACCTATACCGTGGTGTATGGGGCACTGGCTGCCGTACCTATCTTTCTGGTCTGGATTTATGTTTCCTGGTTGATTATTTTGATCGGGGCGGTGATTGCAGCGGCTTTGCCCATCGTGAAGTTTGAACGTTGGTGGCATGTGCCGACCCCGGGTAGTGCGTTTGAAGATGCGGTCTGCATTTTGCAGGTGCTGGTCGAAGCGCGCATGGCGAATGCAGGAGCAGCCGTTGATGTCAATGCGATACGTACTCAGACCCGCCTGGGTATCGATGAAATTGAAGGCTTGCTGGAACGTATGTCAGAAGCTGGTTGGGTGGCGCGGGTGAATGCCAATACCACGACATCAAGAAGCCGTTTCTGGTTGCGCAAGAACGAAGCGGGGGCTGAATTATGGATATTGCTGGTCAATCCGGTCGGCTTGCATCTGTCTGATGTATACCGCCTGTTTGTGTTTGATGCGGCGCGGCGCAGCAGCTTGTCCAGCCTGGTGGATCAAAGCATAGAGAACGGTTTGCGTACCAATCTGCAAGACTATTTTGCGACTGTGGAGCCGGCGCAATGAAGTTCAGCCTGATTCAGGCTGGCGAACTGGATCCGGAAGTGTTGCGGCAATGGCTGGCGCTACGTCACAGTAATGCGATATACGATAGCCCGTACTATCATCCTGCATTCACCGTCATTGCTGGCCATGCACGTGCGGATACCAGGGTCTTGCTGTGTGAAGAAAATAATAGACTGACTGGTGTCTGGCCTTTTCATGCGCTGAATGCGTTTCGTGCAGTATCCATAGGCGGATTTTTATCCGATTATCAGGGCCCGATACGCCAGTCTTCATCCGACTGGGAAATGAGCCGGGTTCTGGCTGCCATGCAGTGCCGCCACTTTGGCTTTAACCATGTGCCGGCTGAATTGTCTGATTTCAAATCTCATGCCTGGATAGAGAGTCAGTCTCATACCCTGGATTTGACCGGTGGCTATGATGCTTATGTACAGCGCCTGGCGGAAAAAAGAGATGCATCGCTGATGAAGAAGGTGGCGACCAACGAGCGTAAACTGGCAAAGAAATATGGCGAATTGCGTTTCGACATGCAGAGCAGTGATTTAGGTGATTACCAGGCTTTGCTGAAAGGCAAAAGCCAGCAGTTTGAGCGCACTGTCGGGGCGGCGCATGACATCTTCCGGCTGGACTGGGTGCGTCAGGTGCTGGAAGAAATCCGGCTCGTCAAAGAGCCTGGGTTTGCCGGCATGCTGTCCACCCTGCATGCGGGGGATACGCTGGTCGCAGCACATTTTGGCATGCGCTCAGAGAAGGTATTGCATTACTGGTTCCCCTGGTACGACACGACGTATGCAGAATTTTCACCTGGTCTTGTCATCCTGGCGCAGTGTGCCAAACATGCCGCGCAACTGGGCTTGACTTCCATCGACCTGGGCAGGGGTGATCAGGCGTATAAATTGCGCTTTGCCACAGGAGCAAATGCCTTGTGTGAGGGGGCGATCAGTTCACCGGCCATGATAGCGATGGCGCAGGCGGGTGTGTACCGCAGCAAGCAGCTTCTGAAGCAATCCAGCCTGGGGCAGCAATTACGCAAATTGCGCCAGGCTGCAGGGTGATGATCCAGGGAATCTCTGATTAAGTGTAGCGAGCGGCGCTAGTTTGGGTTAAGACGCGCAATCGTACGACTGTACGGCGAGCATCGCAGGCCCAAAATAGCGTCGCGCAGTAGCTTAATCAGAGGTTCCCTAGCTCAATACGCGTTTTTATCGCCTAGTACCACTTTCAAGGTGCGCCAGATAATCACGATATCCAGCCAGATTGACCAGTGCTGTATGTAGTACAGGTCATAGTCGATACGTTCTTCCATTTTTTCCAGCGTCTCTGTTTCGCCACGCAAGCCGTTGACCTGCGCCCAGCCGGTGATGCCGGGTTTGATTTTATGACGGAACATATAACCACTGACCAGTTTGCGGTACAGTTCATTGTGCTCGATGGCATGCGGACGTGGCCCCACCAGGCTCATTTCACCACGCAGGACATTGAATAACTGCGGCAGTTCATCCAGGGACGTGCGGCGCAAGAAACGTCCAAACGGAGTGACGCGCGGATCACCTGCCTTTGCCTGTATCACTGGCGCATCTGGCGAGGTCTGGCGCATGCTGCGGAATTTATACACATTGATGGGGCGTCCGGCAATGCCGTAGCGTTTTTGTTTGAACAGTGCCGGTCCAGGTGACCCCAGTTTCACGCCTATGGCTATCATCAGCAGTATAGGCGACAGCAAGATCAGTCCTACCAGCGAGCCAAACAAATCCAGCAGGCGTTTCGGCAACGCCGCCAGCCCGATGAAAGGGGTTTCGGTCGATGCCAGTACCGGGCGACCCGCCAGCTCACGCAGTTGTATGCCGGGCATGCCAAAGATCAGCGATTCGGGCACAAAATAGGTGGACACGGTGCTATCTTCCAGTACCGCGATAATTTCGGCCAGTTCTGGCGGTTCCTTGGTATTCATGCCTATGAAAACGACATCGACATTCACATGACCGGTTTCAGGGTCTACGATCCAGTCTGTGGCTTCGCTCAAGTCACCCAGCCGCCTCAGGTTGCTGGGGGGGCGGGATTCATTTCTGTTATCAAAAAAACCGACCACATCAATCGCCGCCAAAGGGGTCCTGCGTAAAGAATCGACCAGGTCTGCGCAGGCAGAATTGGACCAGATCAGTACCGCCTTGCGTCGTCGGGTTGGATTCGAATAATAAATCACTGCGATGCTGCGCATGAACACGGCGGTGCAGGTGAGGCTGAAAGGCGTGGCCAGCAACCAGGTCAGCATGACGGTGCGTGATAGTTGTTCCGAGGTTTTATCGACATAGGCACTCAGTACGACGATCATGAAAACCACGAACCAGCGGCCGGCAATGCTGGGGAAAATCGTCAGCAGACGTTTTTCTTGCAGGGTATTGAGCATCCGATGGCTGGAAAACACGATGACACTGGCCAGCGTGGCGATCAGCATGCGTACGCCAAAGATGTCCGGATCGGCATGTTCGGAATAAATGATGATGGCAAACAGCGTCAGGTAAATGGTCGCAGCAAAGGTGATACCTGTCAGCGCCGTCAAAAGCTGCGCTGGTTGTGAGGGATTTGAAGCTGATGACGCATTAACCATGGATGCCAGTGTTATCGGTGATATTGAATCAATTCAGTCGAGGTCGCAAGATCGGTAGAGGGTAAAACTGCTGATGACTATCGGGACTATCAGGCCCACTCCCTGATCAACTCTTGCGCTTGAAAAACAGGTTCTTGATTTGCCCCAGTTGCCAGCGATGCAGATGCTGTCGGAATTCCAGATTGTCGTAGCGCGGCGTACCCTTGATGGCCGCGCCGATATAGCCGGCGATAATCAGCAGGCCGCCGATCACAAAGGGTTTTTCACGCATGCGAAACACACCGGATGCCAATGCATACAACGGGTGGTAACCCATGAACCAGATACCACGCCCCCAGCGCAGGCGGCCACGATACACATTCTTGTCTGAAGAGCCCATCAAGCGGTGATGCATGAGTATGGCATTGCTGTCTAAAAAGCTGAGGGTAGTCCAGCCCTTCATGCGGGCAGTGTGGACATCTATGCCATCCCACAGCACTTCTTCGACAAAACCGCCGATTTCTTCAAATGCGACCCGGCGGTATAGTTTGAATTGTCCGGCCACATGCTCGTCTATGATGTGTTCTTCGATTTTTTGCCCGTCTTCTTCACGGAAGACCTTGCCGGATACGGCTGCCAGTTTCGGGTTTTGCGCAAATTGTTCAAACATCAATTCCAGGTAGTGCGGGCCAAACGACATG
The DNA here is from genome assembly GCF_049340265.1 of Undibacterium sp. Di26W. NCBI lineage: Bacteria > Pseudomonadati > Pseudomonadota > Betaproteobacteria > Burkholderiales > Oxalobacteraceae > Undibacterium > Undibacterium sp. Di26W. Next base: position 67,598 of record NZ_JBMPOR010000013.1, on the reverse strand, counting down.
TCGCCATCCAGTTTGGCGATATATTCATATTCCTGATGCTGGATCTGCGTGATACCAAATTTAAAGGCAGCGACAACGCCACCGCCAACCTTGCGGAAACCACGGTCAGGGCGCTGCACCAGCCGGATAAAGCTGTGTTTTTCTGCATACTCACGCACGATGTCTGCGGTACCGTCCTGTGAGCCATCATCGACAATGATCCATTCCACCGGTTTGACAGTCTGTGCCACCATGGAATCCAGGGTCAGTCTGATCAAGTCTGCCTCATCACGTACGGGCGCAATAATGACCAGGGGGACTACCCTGTCGGCATTGCTTGATGAGGTGGGACTTGGTGTGTGCATATGGTTTATCTTTCCGGCTTTTAAGTGGATGTTAACGTAGCTTTGAGTTGCTCACAATTCAACAAAGGTTAATTTTTGTTATTAAATGACAATATCAATATAGGCGATATACCAGTCCTGGCTTGAGTTTTGTTGTCCTGACAAAAATTTGCATCTATTCTTACTATTGCAATATAAAATGAAGTTCTTTATGTAAAAGCTTGAATGCATGATGCCAATTTGGTCCATTTTTTCTGATTTTCGTCAAATAACGGTCTGTCGAGTAGTCGCCGCAGTGTTGACAGTTGCCTTGGCCACAGCGGCAATGGCGCAGGAAAGTGTGTCTGAATCTGCCACAGGCCTGAAGTTGGAAAATCGTTTGTTGCAGTTGCCGCAGGCAGATAAAAATCCGCCGGTAGTGATTTCTGCCACAGATGTGCCGCCTGAAGCCGCCAGTGACGTTATTGGTGAAGGTGACCAGTTATTGATTACCGTATTTGGCCAGCCTGATCTGACTGCAGATGTCACAGTCGGCGAAAGTGGTGTGATTACCTTGCCCCTGGTGGGGACAGTTGAGGTAAAAGGGCGGACCGCAACGGAAATCGCTGCCATGTTTTCCAAGAAGCTGGAGCAGGGACAATACATAAAAAATCCCAAGGTTTCCATCAAGGTGATACAGCAGCTTAGCAGAACTTTTTCTGTGCTGGGTGAAGTTCTGCGCCCGGGGCGCTACCCCTTGCAGGGGCAAATCAGCATACTGGAAGCGTTGAGCCTGGCCGGCGGCGTGTCGCAAAAAGCCGAGAAAAGCTTGCGCATCCTGCGCCGTGACCCTGGCAAGCCAGCGTCAGAATTGCGTGAATATTCATCGATCAAACTGGAACTGGATGCGGTCAGGCTCGCCCCCGAGCTGGCGCAGAAAATCCAGCCCAACGACGTGCTCTTCGTACCCCAGATCAAGAACTTTTATGTGTATGGCGAGGTGCGCAAGCCCGGCATGTACCCGATGGAAGAAGATTTGAACGTCATGCGCGTCCTGTCCATAGGTGGTGGCGTGACGGACAGAGGCTCGGTACGGCGCATTATCATTTATCGCAAAATGCCGGGTGGCGAAGTGCGCGAGGTGGCGGCCAGTATTATGGATGGCGTGTTGCCGGGTGATGTCGTGTTTATCAACGAACGGATATTCTAAAGCGCATGATGAGAACATCCCCCAGTGAGTTGGTACTGTCCTTTGCCCAGATCGGGGCCATGCTGCGTGCGCGTCAGTTATTGATCGCGTTTGTCATGGTGGTGGCGGTGGCCGCTGCGTTCGTTGCCAGTTTGTTGCTGCCCAAGACTTATGTGGCGAGTGCTGACATCTTCATTGATTACCGCATGAATGACCCGATCAGCGGCCGCCAGTTTCACCCCATGCAGGATGAAAGTTATTTGCAGACCCAGTTTGATGTCATCAAGAGCGTGCAGGTTGCCGAAAGAGTGATACAGGTACTGGGCTTGCAGGCAACACCCGATGGCAGGAAACTTGTCCTCCGTTATGGTGAGCAGCGCGGGCTGCGGGCGCTGGCTGAATCCATCGTCAGGAATACCGATGTCGCCCCGCATAAAAACAGCCGCGTGATCGAAATCCAGTATTCGTCCAGTGACCCCAAGCATGCCAAGGAGGTTGCCAATGCCGTGGTCAAGGCTTATATCGATTTATCGCTGGAAATGATGAACGCGCCCGCCAGGGCCAGGCGCGATCAATACAATGCGCAACTGGAATCCATGAGCCGCCAGATTGATGAGTTGCAAAAGAAACTCACTGCCTATCAGCAGCAATATCAGATCGTGGATGTCGATGAAAGAGCTGACCTCGAATCGAAGCAAATGAATGCCCTCAGCGTGCGCCTGGTCGATGTACAGTTGCAGCGGGAAGAGGCGCAGGCCAAGCGGCAATCACTGGAAAAACTGGTGAAGCAGGGCAATCCTGAATCAGATATCCCCGAAATCGCTGGCATAGGGCATATTTCCGGTCTCAAGGCAGCATTGATTTCCCTTGATGCGCAAATGGCAAATGCCAAGATCACGCTCGGCGCACGTCATCCGAAATATATCGCCATCCAGGATGAGCGTCAGGCCCTGATGGATAAACTGAAAAAAGAATCTTCTACGGCTTTCGAAATGCTGGGTGCTACCGAAGGTCGTCTGGCACAGCAGGAAAAAGTCATCGAGGCTGACATTGCCAACTATCAGAAAAAGACCTTTGAAAATAAAAAACACAGGGATGTCATCAGTTCATATCAACGACAGCTCGATAGCGTACAAAAAATTTACAATGCCGCGATACAAAAATTTGATGAATTGCTGATGACCAGTAACGTGGCGATTTCCAATGCCTCTGTCATGCAATGGGCAGAAGTGCCGGAAAAACACGCCAAGCCTTTGCTGCGTAACAACCTGGTGTTCGGCTTGCTGGCTGGTGTGGTCTTTGGTTTCGGCCTGGCATTCTTGCTGGAACTGATGAACCGGCGCGTGCGCTGCCTGGAAGATTTGGAACGTGAATTTGACGAGCCGGTGATGGCGAAAATAGGGTTTGACGAAAAATTGAGCGGTAGTGACAGCCAAGGACAACAGCTTGGGCGAGGCATGCATGCGTGAAGCTGAAACCCAGGTGCAGAATGCATCCAAGATAGGACGACTGGGCGAACTTTTTTTGCAAAAAGGCTTGCTCACACCTGAGCAGATCGACCAGGTCGCGCAACTCCAAAAAGAAAAAAAGCTGCGCTTTGGCGATGCTGCCCTGGCGCTGGGTTATCTGACCCAGGCGCAACTGGACCAGGCACTGGGTGAGCAATTTGGCTATTCGACCAAAAGCCTGATGAATGGCAGTGCCGACCCTTCGCTGAAATTCTTTTATTTCCCCTTTAGCAAAGAAGCCGAAGAAATCCGGCGCCTACGCAGTGAATTGCTATTGAAATTCAGCGGCCAGGAAAAAATCAAACTGGCCATGGTCAGCGCCGCCAGGGGGGATGGTAAAAGCTATATGGCTGCCAGCCTGGCGATTGCCCTGTCACAAGTGGGCAAACGTACCTTGCTGATCGATGCCGATTTGCGCGGTGGCAGCCTGCACGAATGTTTTTCACTGGGCAAGCCAGATGGTCTTTCATCCGTGCTGGCGGGCCGCATCAGTCTTGCCGATGCATTGATTCAACTCATGCCCAGCCTGCATTTGCTGCCAGCAGGGCCGCAACCGCCCAATCCGCTGGAGATTTTGCGGGCACCGCGCATCCGTGAATTGCTGGAATCTTGCAGCGATCAGTTTGACGCCTTTGTAATTGATACCCATGCGGCGTCAAAAGCTTCCGATGCCCAGATGGTCGCCCACCAGACCGGCAGTGTCTTGCTGCTGGCGCGCGCAGACCATACCTATATCGATGAACTGCGCCAGACCAAGGCGGATATGCTGGCAGCTGGCGTCGAAGTATTGGGTACGATCTACAATCAGCACGAGGATGATGGGGCATCTGGCATGGCACCTTTTTCCTGGATGTATCGCCTGGTATCCCGCATGTTCCGACGCAAACAGTAAATCTCATGACTGATCTGAGTATTTGTATTTGCACCTACAAGCGACCAGTTTTGCTGCGCCGTTTGCTGCAGGCGATCTGGGAACAGGCGGCAGGGCACAGCGTTGAAGTTATCGTTGTCGACAATGATCCTGCACAATCTGCATCGGCCGTACTGGCAGAAATGGGTCTGCTGTTTGGCAACAGCCTGACCATCGTGAATCTCGCCAACCCCAATATTTCCCTGGCCCGCAATGCAGCCGTTGCCGCAGCAAAGGGTGACTGGATCGTCATGATAGACGATGATGAAGTGCCAGTGCACACCTGGTTGCAGCAATTGCTGGCCGTACAACTTGCGCACAATGCCGATGTGGTGTTTGCGCCGGTATTGCCCGATTATGCAGAAACCACGCCAGACTGGATACGCCGGGGTGCTTATTTTGACCGTCGGCGCTTGCCTACCGGCACCCGTATTGACCACCGCGACGCCCGCAGCGGCAACGTGCTGGTACGGCATGCCTTGCTGCAGCGATTGACGGCCAGTCAGCAGGGAGGCGTGGGCCCGTTCGACCCAGCCTTTGGTACCACTGGCGGTGAAGATACTATGCTGTTCCGGCGGCTGGATGCGATGGAAGCGGTCATGGTGTGGTGTGATGAAGCACCGGCCAGTGAAACTATTCCGGCAGAACGGGCAACCGCGAAATGGCTGCTGCAGCGTTCTTATCGCACCGGGCAATTGTTTATCCGTACCGAACTGGCGATGCTGTCTGGCATGAAAAGACTGCGTGCAGCCATCCTGTTGAGTGGCCGTGCCTGTGTGCAGTTTGTTTTGGCATTGCTGTTCGCGTTGCTGTATTTGCCTGTCAAGCCATTGAAAACATTTGCCTGGTTGAGAATTGCTGTGTCCCAACTGGGTAAGCTCAGTTATTTCTGGGGCAAGTCTTCGCATGCCTATGGTAGCCAGCCTGGGGCAGGCCAGTCATGAGTGCACATTCCCAGCATCGCTTGCAGGCGCTCGATGGTTTGCGCGCGATTTCCATTGCCATGGTTTTTTTCTCGCATGCCGGCTTTGGCCATGTCGTGCCGGGTGGCCTGGGCGTCACGATTTTCTTTTTTATCAGCGGCTTCATTATCACCAGACTCATGTTATCGGAATGGGATGCAAATGGCAGTATCAGTATACGCCGCTTCTATGTGCGCAGGCTGTTTCGACTGACACCAGCCTTGTTGTTGTTTGTAGCTGTGTCGGTGACCTTGATGTCGCTGGTTGGGGATGTCTGGACATGGACAGAGCCAGCAGCGGTGTTCCTGTATTTTGCGAACTACTATGGTATTTTTTCCACATTCAGTGGTGAACTGATCAAGCAACCCCTGGCCATCACCTGGTCACTGGCGGTGGAAGAGCATTTCTATTTTGTGTTCCCCTTTCTTTTCATGATCTTTGCTGGTACCCCCAGGCGTTTTCTGGGTGTCATCGCCGCGATTTTACTGGCGATGCTGGTCTGGCGCAGCTATCTGGTGTATGGCATAGGTTTGGATCATCTGCCGCATTACCGGATTTATACAGCGACAGATACCCGTGCCGATTCGATTCTGTATGGCGTCTGCCTGTCCTTGGTGCTGGCCCGTTATCCCCGGCTATTTGCACGCCTGAATACCTGGCTCAGCTTCGCTGCGGGGGCGGTCATCATGTTGATCAGCCTTGCCATTCGTGGTGAAGAATTTCGCGAATCGCTTCGGTATTCCCTGCAAGGTATTGCCCTGTTCCTGATGTTTGCGACGCTGGTGTTTTCAGGTAATTACTTCAACCGTTTCCTGCAATGGCCACCGGTCGTGTATGTGGGCAGGATCAGTTATTCCCTGTATTTGTACCACTGGCTGGTGATTGGCGTGGTGGCCTGGTATATGCCAGAAGCCTCTATCCTGGTACGCTTGTTGGTGGTGACGGTATTTTCCTGGTTGTTGTCGCATCTGTCTTACCGCTATATCGAGCAGAACTTCCAGGCGATGGGGCGCAAGCTGCTAAGCTGATCCAGCTTGGGCCTGCTTCAATCTTCGTGTGGCAGAGCTGACAGCGATCAGGCTAAAGATGAAAAACACGTTCTGGAACACAAAGCCACGGAACAGGCTGCTTTCGGTGAAATTGGTCACCACCACCACGGTCAGCATGGCAGACCAGAATGCTGCCTGCTGGCGGTCAAGGCGGGCCAGGGTCACCAGAAAGCCGGCCTGTGTCAGCAGTGTCAGTATAACCAGTATCAAACCGATCAGGCCTTGTTCATTGAGGATGTCCAGATAACCATTGTGTGACTGCAAGGGTATCCAGTGCAGTGCATCAATCACAAATTGCGACAGGCTGTCCGGTCCCAGCCAGAAAGCGCCATAACCCAGACCCATGAGGTAATGCTTGTTGATTTCCAGCCACACCAGTTGCCAGATATCGGTGCGGCCAGTCAGGTCCGTGCCTTTGCCAAACAGGCCGGCAATGGGGGATGCGGCTTCTTGCCAGGTAGGCATGCGTGATTCTTGCATGAAAAAAATATAGACGGCAATAGTCAACAGGCAAACAATGACCAGGATGGCGCGCGTCAGTGAATAGGAAGATGAAATATGGCGTCTGCGCAACAGGTGGAACATACCCGTGGTCAGCATGGTAATAATCATGCTGGTGGAGCTTTTGCTCATGACCAGCATAAAAAAAGAAAATAACAGGCCCAAAGCCAGATTGCGTATGCCGACTTTTTCTATGCACGACTTGATTTGCCACAGCAAAATGCTGAGTGCTGCAATCTGGCCCAACTCATTTTTTTGTGACAGGGCACCACGCCAGGCTCCCCCCAGCTCGTAATCCACACCGATGCTGGGAACAGCAATCGCCATGAAAAACGACAGTATCAGCAAGCCCGACAAGGTGTAGAGCACATAATTGACCATCAGTTGCAAGGGACGGGCGGCCAATTGCACGCTGAAACCTATCATCACCAGGCCATACAGCTGTATGGCCCGCTTGAAGGTGGTCGCCGACAGCGGTGACCACAGGCTGGAAGCCAGGCACCATATCAGAACCAGTGCCAGGAAGGGGTTCATGGCGCGTATGTCTTTCAGGGCTTCTGGCAAATGGCGGTAAAGAATGCCGGTTGCCAGAATAAACAGGCTACCCCATTGCAATTTGGTGGTGAGCGAGCCTTCCATCGTGACGGCAGAGGCACCCGTGTAATCCCAGGAAAGGCCATATGGCAGCAGAGAGAAAATGACGAACAGAATGATCATCAGCTTGACGATATGTGTTTCCAACTGGTTCAGGCTGGATGGCAGTACAGGCAAATTTTGCATTTCTCAATACATGATGTCATGTGTTTGTGCGATATTCTTAGGACTTACGCAAAGTCGTCCCTGCTACGTTGCTGCTCCCTGATACTAAGACCTTGTACTAAAGTACTGTCTTCGTCGTTACACCTTGCCGGGATAATTTTGCGTAAGTCCTAATTCTAATGGTTACCATGTCAGTTGCGACCCAAACTATGAAGTATTTTCCATTTCCTGCCCGTTCTCTTGCTCATCCTATGCTGCGTTTGTTGGCTTTTCTGCTGGCATGGTGGGTCATTGCTGTTTCTGCCAGAGCGGGGGAATTGTCCTGGTATCCCTTTGAAGTGAATGAAGACAGTTTATCTGGCGTCGTCGATTTTGGTGGCATGAACCATGCGCTGGAAGCAGGGGACCGGCTGTACGTCAAGGGCAATCATTTTTTTCGCCTTGGACATGATGTTAAGCAAGGCACCCGGGATGATAGTCGCGTGCGCCTGTTCGGTATCAGTTTGGCCAATGCGGCCAATTTCCCTGAAGAAAAGGATGCAGTCAGAATAGCTCAGCGTTTGCGCAGACTGGGATTCAATGCAGTGCGCCTGCATCACCTGGATACCGTACTCAGTGACAGCCAGGAACAGCCACGGGGTATTTTGACGACAGCCGCTTTCCCCAGTTTCAATGAAGCCGCCTTGCTGCGCCTGCGCGTCTTCATCAATGCCCTGAAGGCCGAAGGCTTGTACGTGAATCTGAATTTGCATGTGGGTTACCAGTTCCGGCCCGCGGTGGATCAGGTGACACCCATGACGCCGGGTGAACAGATGCCCTTTGCCAGCCACCCCATGCATTTGTTCGAACCGCGCATGATCAGCCTGCAGGCGGAATACGTGCAGCAGTTATTGCGACGGCTGGAGTTAAAGGACGACCCAGCCCTGGCCATGATAGAAATCAACAATGAGTCGTCACTGCTGGGCGCATGGCAGCGCAAGCAACTCGATACCCTGACCGGTGAATATGAACGCCAGTTGCAGCAAAACTGGCAAAAATGGGTATTGCGCCAATATGGCAGTGCTGAACAGGCTTGCGCAGTCTGGGATAGTTGTTCCTTGCCCAGGAAAGGCATCATCAACGTCAAATCATCCGAAGCCAATGTGCTGGAATATGGTGAAGGCTGGTTTGCCCGCCTGCAGCGTTTCGCCAGCAGGGTAATGACCAGGCTGGGTTATGCCACGCCATCTGCCTTGCAACAGCAATACCGGCCGCACAAAGAAGGAAATGGCCGCCGGGTGCTGGATTATGTCCGTTATCTGTCCGACATGGATATGCAATACCTGACCGTGATGCGTAAAACCATACGGCAAGAACTGGGTGATCTGGTGCCATTGACGGGAACGCAAATGTATTTTGGCGGCATCGCCATGGCGGATGCACAGCAGCATATGGATTATGTGGATGAGCATTTCTATGTCGATCACTATGATTTTCCTCACAAAGCTTGGGACCGGAACGATTGGCGCATCCGTGATGAATCGGTGTTGCGTGATGGCTGGCAAGGACTATTGCAGCGCGCTTACGTACGTGACTTGCGCAAGCCTTTTGTGATCAGTGAATTTAACCAGGCTTACCCGAATCGCCAGTCGGCAGAAATTTTGCCGGTGATGAGTGCATTTGCCGCAGCCCAGGATTGGGACGGGCTATTTCTCTTTCACTATATCGATGGTGATCGCTGGTTGTCGGTGCCTGATAGCTTCGGTCTGAGCGGACATGCCGGGCAGCTGGTGACGACAGGGATAGCCTCGGCATTATTCCGCCAATATCAGATACGCCCGCTGCCCGAGCAGATCACCATTAATCTGCCTTTGGAGACCCGGCAATTGTTGGGGGCTATGCGTGATGGTGTCAGCGGTACCGGCTTCCCTGGGTATTTGCAGTCGCAATACGGGTTGGAATACAAGCATGCATTTTTCTCGCGCCTGGGTATGCGGCATGACCTGCAGGCAAAACCTGGGGCAGTGCCTGCACCTGGCGCGCATTACGCAAAAGCCTGGATGGATGAAGATACGCAGTGGACTGCCCCGGGCGGGCAACTGCGCTATAACCAGTCTGGCCCCTGGCTATTTGCTGATACCACTTATGCACGCATGTTTGCTGGTACCCGGTCTGGTTTGTCAGTCAACCTGGATATCGACAAAACTTTGCCGATGTTTTCTGAAAAAGGCCGACAGTATGGGGTCATGCTACTGACCAGTCGCGATGCGCTGCCTTTGAAAAATTCCCGACGCCTGCTGCTGGTGCTGTCTGGTGCTACAGCCACGACACAGCCAGGTGTGATACCGCAACGCCCCAAACAATTAGTCAATTACGATGGCCAAAAAGCCTGGTGGACGCTGGAGCCGGATACCACCACCTCCAACAAACCTTCAGGTGCATTGGATGGCAGTGCCCCAGTCTGGCTGGAGCGTATCCCCGTCAAACTGTTTCATGCCACCAGCAGCAAAAAAATCACAGTGTTTCCGCTCGACGGTAGTGGTGCCCGCATGAAACCGCTGCCGCCCACTGCCATCCGGCAAAAGACGGGTGGATTCGAGCTGGAATTTGATTATCCGTCGCCCTGGTATGAAATTGTGCTGGAGTAAAGCTAGGTCAACACGCTAATTTGAATCGAAAATTTCCAGCTTTGAATGGCGTTTTGAAACTTAATTTTCTTTATGCAGCGAGTTGAATTACCGAATTTTATAATGTGAGCAGCATTTTTCGTATTGTGAAATGAAACTGTGTATCTGCACAAAATATTTTTCTCATTCTAAGGGGTGTTATTTCACATCGCAAAAAACATATTTTAAGTATTTGATTTTAAACGATTAAATATTTGTTATATGTCTTATATAAGACCTTGTTGCTACGCAAAAAATACCCTATTATTTCTCTCAACGGATTCACTTTTTTATTTGATTTGCCCACAGGAGAGAAACATGACAACTCGCGCACAACAAGTAGCAGAATTGCAAAAAGACTGGGATACCAATCCACGCTGGAACGGTATCAAGCGTAACTACACGGCGGAAGAAGTAGTTCGTCTGCGTGGTTCCATGAAGGTTGAGCACACCATCGCCAAAAACGGCGCGATCAAACTGTGGGATCTGGTCAACAACGAGCCTTTCATCAATGCTCTGGGTGCACTGACTGGTAACCAGGCTATGCAACAGGTAAAAGCTGGTTTGAAAGCCATCTACCTGTCCGGATGGCAAGTCGCAGGTGACGCCAATGTTGCTGGCGAAATGTATCCTGATCAATCCCTGTATCCAGCCAATTCTGTACCACTGGTTGTCAAACGCATCAACAACACACTGACACGCGCTGACCAGATTCAATGGTCTGAAGGTAAAGACGACATCGACTTCTTCGCCCCTATCGTGGCGGATGCGGAAGCCGGTTTCGGTGGGGTATTGAATGCCTTTGAATTGATGAAAGCCATGATCGAAGCAGGCGCATCTGGCGTTCACTTTGAAGATCAACTGGCTTCCGTCAAAAAATGCGGCCACATGGGCGGCAAGGTCCTGGTGCCTACACGTGAAGCAATTGAAAAATTGAACGCAGCACGTCTGGCTGCCGATATCATGGGTACATCCACCGTGATCCTGGCCCGTACCGATGCTGAAGCAGCTGATTTGCTGACTTCTGATGTGGACCCCAACGACCAGCCTTTCTGCACAGGTGAGCGTACTGTTGAAGGCTTCTACAAAACCAAACCAGGTCTGCAACAAGCGATTTCACGCGGCCTGGCTTATGCAGAATATGCAGATTTGATCTGGTGTGAAACCGGCAAACCTGACCTCGAATTCGCCAAGGCATTTGCTGATGCTATCCATGCCAAGTTCCCAGGCAAATTGCTGTCTTATAACTGTTCCCCATCATTCAACTGGAAGAAAAACCTGGACGATGCAACCATCGCCAAATTCCAGAAGGAGCTGGGCGCAATGGGCTATAAATTCCAGTTCATCACACTGGCAGGTTTCCATGCATTGAACTACGGCATGTTCAACCTGGCCCACGGCTACGCCCGTCGCCAGATGTCTGCCTTCGTTGAATTGCAAGAAGCTGAATTTGCAGCGGCAGAAAAAGGCTTTACCGCCGTTAAACACCAGCGTGAAGTTGGTACTGGTTACTTTGATGCAGTCACACAAACCATCCAGCAAGGCAAGTCTTCCACCACAGCTTTGCATGGTTCTACAGAAGATGAACAATTCTTTGATGCAAAAAAAGTAGCGTAAATACCAGTAGTAAATTCAGTAGTAAATAAGCTCCCCAAAAAAACCGCGCAGACAAGAAACTGCGCGGTTTTTTTATCGTCTAGCCTGTTGTGTTCCGGGATTACCTGTATCGATGGTTCAGCGCATCTGCTTTTGTATTTTTCTCTCGCGCAGCAAGAGTCCGACAAAGCGCCAGGCTTGCGTCGTGTAACGTTGCCACAGACGGCGTGGTTCACTGGCCAGGCGCCAGAACCATTCCATGCCTATCTTTTGCATCCATAGCGGCGCACGTTTTTTCTGCCCCAGCGCAAATTCCATGGCAGCACCGACGCACAATATCAGCGGTACATTGTCGCTAGTAAATTGCTCGCGATAGCGAAACGCCAGTTTTTCCTGCTTGGGCATGCCCAGGCAAATGAAAAGGATATTTGCTTGCGCTGCTTGTATACGCTGAATTGCCAGATCACTTTCCGTACCGTCAGCAGTAAACTGCATGGAGGGGCAGAAAATATCAAGCTTTAGTCCGGGGTAAGTTTTGGCGAAGGATTCCAGCAACAGGCTTTCTTGCCCAGGCATGCCACCCAGCACAAAAATAGATAAATTTTTCTCTACGCAGCCACGGCACAGCGACACGAACAGATCCGCACCTGTCACACGTTCCGGCAAGGGCAGGGCGCACATCTTGCTGGCCCAGACGATGGGCATGCCATCGGCAAAAATATAATCAGAAGTGGCGTACAAGGTCTTGAATGCAGGTTCATATTCCAGCTTGGTCATATGATCCACATTTGGCGTCACCACTACTCGACTGGGGTGGTCACGACTGACGGCCACATCCAGCAAATGCTGATTGGCTTCTGCAAAGCGCATATTGCAGATATCTAATCCAAATAGACGAGTGATGAGCGGTTTTGTCACAGATGGATCCATGGCGTATATGACTGAAACGGTAATTGATTATCGCATGCTTCAATAGCTTGATTGGGTGATGATGACGAATTCAGGCATGGCTGGCAAATCGGCAGGCCATCATTTTAAAGGCATGGCAGCGTAGCATGATAGCAAGTATTTGCGATATTATCTGCATGTGTTTGCATCGCTGTTCTCACAGATATTCTCACCGATATTCTCACCAACAACACCATCACCCAAGGACCATATGGAAAATCATCACGCCAATAATGCTATCTACACCAGCGCCACCGAGCTCAATGCCATCGTCAAGACCAATCTGGGCGGTGGCGACAGTTTGCGGGTTATCGTGGCCGATGCAAAATCACCACGCGGCATCGCCTTTGATGCGGCAGGCAATCTGTATTTTGCTGATTCTGGTTCACATAGCATACGCATTATTGATGACAATGGCGTCAAGACTTTTGCCAGCGGTTTGCGCTATCCGAATGGGTTGGCAATAGACGGTGCAGGTAATATCTACGTCGCAGACAGGGGTTCGGATACGATCAAGGTGATCGACCCGCAGGCGCGGGTGCGCGATTTTGTCAGCGTTGCCAAACCCCAAAGCCTGAGTCTGCAGGGCGACAAAATTATTGTCTGTTCAAGCGATGGCATCATCAGCAAATTCAAGCTGAGCGGTGAAGGAAGTGTTTTTTACAAAATGGATCGCCCATCAGATGGCATGGCTTGCGATGCCCAGGGCAATATCTACGTAACTTCTGGCTGGGATCAACACGATCGCGCCCTGATGAGTAAAATCGATACGCAGGGCCGTCCATCCCATTACCTGACCCATGGCTCACGAGGTGGCAAATACACCATTCTTGGTTTTACTGACAATGGTTACCTGCTGTACTCAGAGTTTCCTAATTCCATCACCGTATGGAAATCGAAGGAAGATTGCATCGTCAGAGCCAGTGCTTTTCCTGCTTATTCTGCAGTGACACGGAATTTTGTGCTGGGGTAATGTGTAGGGCCTTGCTATTGACCAAAGCTTGAAAAATAGAACTTACGCAAAATCTTCCCGTAGCGTTGCAGCTCCTGCATTTACCAAGACCATGTACTACAGTACTGTCTTCGTCGCTGAGACCTTGCTGGGATAATTTTGCGTAAGTCCTAAAAAAGCTTGTTTGGATCTTGCACCAGGTTTTAAAAAATATAAAAGAGATATCAACGCATCCCGGATCAGGGTAAAGTCAGTGAAACGTAGTAACTTTCTTTAAAGTTCAAAGGTAGTTCAATGCATTCCAGAACCAGAATAAAAATTTGCGGTTTAACCCGGGCGCACGATGTGCGCTTCGTTGTCGCGGCTGGGGCTGATGCCCTGGGTTTTGTGTTTTACCCACCCAGCCCACGCTATGTCACGCCAGAGGCTGCCGGTGCCTTGTTGCGTGAAATTCCTCCTTTTGTGATGTCGGTTGGGCTGTTCGTGAATATCGATGAAGCAGGCTTGCAGGATGTCATCAGCAAGGCTTCCTTGCAATTACTGCAATTTCATGGTGATGAAACACCTGAGCAATGCGCCCGCCTGGCTGCCAGCGTGAATCGTCCTTTTATGCGTGCTTGTCGCGTCAAACCTGACACAAGTGCAGCGGATTTGCTAGAATGTGAGCAGTCTTATCGTAAGGCTAGTCCTTTATTCAGTGGTTTATTGCTTGATACCCATGTTGATGGGTATGGCGGTAGTGGAAAGGTTTTTGATTGGTCTCTCATCCCAAAAGAGCTCGCGCCTCGGGTCGTTTTAAGTGGTGGCTTGAGCGTACAGAACGCGACTGGCGCAGTTAGTCAGGTTCGCCCGTTTGCGGTCGACATCAGCAGTGGTGTGGAAGCGGCAAAGGGTATCAAGGATGAATCCAGCGTGCGTGCATTTATAGCTGCAGTGCGTCTGGCAGACAATCAGGAATAGGGTGTCACCTGGGGAAGTATTCCCTCGGGGCATTGCTTCCAAGCCAGTTTGAAGGAATGAAAATGAAAGAACTCCAGTCTTTGGATGCTCAGTTCGAGCGCCAGCCTATCGCCAGCCAGGCAATTTATCAGTCAGCCGACTACCATTTACCCGATGCGCGTGGTCATTTTGGTCAGTTTGGGGGCACTTTTGTGTCCGAAACCTTGACCCATGCACTGACAGAACTCAAAGAGGCCTATGCCAAGTTCCAACATGATCCCGCGTTTCTGGCCGAGTTCCGCAATGAATTGAAGTACTTTGTCGGCCGTCCATCGCCTGTGTATCACGCCAGGCGTTGGTCTGACCTGATGGGTGGCGCGCAAATCTATTTCAAGCGCGAAGACCTGAATCATACCGGTGCCCACAAGATTAATAATGTCATTGGCCAGGCTTTGCTGGCCAAGCGCATGGGCAAGCCGCGTGTCATCGCCGAGACTGGTGCTGGTCAGCATGGTGTCGCTACCGCCACTATCTGCGCCCGTTTTGGTCTGGAATGCGTGGTCTACATGGGTTCTGAAGACGTCAAGCGTCAGGCACAAAACGTGTATCGCATGAAGTTGCTGGGGGCAACCGTGGTGCCGGTGGAATCCGGTTCCAAAACTCTGAAGGATGCCTTGAATGAAGCCATGCGTGACTGGGTGGCGAATGTGGATAATACGTTTTACATCATAGGCACCGTGGCTGGCCCGCATCCTTACCCCATGATGGTTCGGGATTTTCAATCGGTCATTGGTGAAGAATGCTTGTGGCAGATGCCAGAGCAAACCGGGCGCCAGCCAGATTATGTGGTGGCTTGTGTCGGTGGTGGCTCGAATGCCATGGGTATTTTTTACCCGTATATTGATCACAAACAAGTGCAACTCATCGGTGTGGAAGCCGCAGGCGAGGGGCTGGAAAGCGGCAAGCATTCGGCGTCGCTGACGGCAGGCTCGCCCGGTGTCTTGCATGGTAACCGGACCTATTTGCTGCAGGATGAAAATGGTCAGGTCATAGAAACCCATTCTGTTTCGGCGGGCCTGGATTATCCTGGTGTGGGGCCAGAACATGCATGGCTGAAAGAAAGTGGCCGGGCACAATACGTGACCATTACCGATGATGAGGCACTCAAGGCTTTCCACGATTGCTGTCGCATCGAAGGCATCATTCCGGCACTGGAATCCAGTCATGCCCTGGCTTACGCAGCCAAGCTGGCAGCGACTTTGCCCAAGGACAAGATCGTTTTGGCAAATCTGTCTGGCCGGGGTGACAAGGACATGCATACCGTGGCCGAGCGTGCCGGGCTGAAGTTCTGATTCGCCATCGCCGGTAATACAGGCATACGGACATACAGGCAAAGCTGTCTGTATGTCTTCCCTAGCAAGAATTGAGATTGATGCCATCTGATTGCAGACAGCGCATCAAATGAGGACCGACAAGATGTCAAGAATTCAAAATACCATGGCTGCTTTGGCGGCCAGCAATAAAAAAGGTTTGATCCCTTTCATCACCGCAGGTGACCCTGCACCTGATTTAACAGTACCTTTGATGCATGCCCTGGTCGAGGGCGGGGCCGATATTATCGAGCTGGGCGTGCCGTTTTCTGACCCGATGGCGGACGGCCCTGTCATTCAGCGTGCCTCTGAAAGGGCACTGCAATTTGGAGTTGGTTTGCGGGATGTATTACAATTCGTCCGCGAATTCCGGCAAAGTGATCAAAAGACACCGGTGGTGCTGATGGGCTATGCCAATCCCATAGAGCGCATGGGGCAAGATGCCTTCATCGCCAAGGCAGCCGAAGTTGGTGTGGATGGTGTGCTGGTAGTGGATTACCCGCCGGAAGAATGTGAAGAATTTGCAAGAAAAATGCAGCAACAGGGCATGGATACCATTTTCTTGCTGGCACCGACATCGACCGATGAGCGTATTGCCCAAGTTGGCAAAATTGCTAGTGGTTATGTGTATTATGTGTCGCTGAAGGGGGTTACCGGGTCTGGTGCATTGGATCTGGATGCTGTGGCGGCCATGATCCCGCGTATCAAAAAGCATGTCACCGTGCCGGTGGGAGTGGGGTTTGGCATACGCGACGGGGCCACGGCCAGAGCCATTTCCACAGTGTCGGATGCGGTGGTGATAGGCTCGCGCATCATCCAGGAACTGGAAAATACCCCGCGTGAAAACGCTGTTGCTGCAGTGAAAAGCTTTATTTCTGGTGTCAGACAGGCGTTGGACGAGTAAAATACGCGCCTGACTGGTTCTTTTACCAGAATGAACCTGATGCCAGGTTGTTAAAAAGATAGCCTGGCGGACATAAGGAGAAAACATGAGTTGGTTAGAAAAACTGTTGCCACCGCGTATACAACGCTCGGAATCTGCAAATCGTAAATCGATTCCCGAAGGTTTGTGGGTCAAGTGCCCGTCTTGCGAAGCGGTGCTTTACCGTTCTGATCTGGAAGCCAATATCCATGTTTGTCCCAAGTGCAGCCACCATTTGCGCATCGGTGCACGTGAACGTCTGGATGCCTTGCTCGATGCAGGTGGCCGTTATGAAATCGGCCAGGAAGTCTTGCCTATCGATACACTGAAGTTCAAAGACAGCAAGAAATATCCTGATCGCCTGAAAGACGCGCTGGAAACCACAGGTGAAACGGATGCCATGGTTGTCATGGGCGGTTCCATCATGGCGGTGCCGGTCGTCGCAGCTTGTTTTGAATTTGAATTCATGGGTGGTTCCATGGGTTCCGTAGTGGGTGAGCGTTTTGTTCGTGGTGTGCAGGCAGCGCTGGAACAAAAAGTGCCGTTCCTGTGCTTTACCGCGACCGGCGGCGCCCGTATGCAAGAGGGCTTGCTGTCCCTGATGCAGATGGCCAAGACCACTGCCATGCTGACCAAATTGTCAGAAAAGAAATTACCCTTCATCTCCGTCCTGACTGACCCTACCATGGGTGGCGTATCCGCTTCTTTCGCCTTCCTGGGTGATGTGGTGATTGCAGAACCCAAGGCCCTGATCGGTTTTGCCGGTCCGCGCGTGATTGAAAACACTGTGCGTGAAAAATTGCCGGAAGGCTTCCAGCGTTCTGAATTCTTGTTGCAAAAAGGCGCGATAGACATGATTGTCGATCGTCGCAAGATGCGTGAAGAGATTGCGCGTTTGCTGGCTTTGTTGCAAAACCAGCCCGCTGAAGCAGTATCCTCCTGATTTATAGTGAATAGCCAATAAGCCCGAAGCATTTTTTGTTCGGGCTTTTTTTATCTTATGACAAACTTACCTGCCACTATGGCTGCCTGGTTGGCCGTACTTGAAACCCGCCATTCCAAAGAAATCGATATGGGCCTGGACCGCGTTGCTGCGGTCAAAAACAAGCTGGGGATTCACTACGATTGCCCTGTCATCATGGTCGCAGGTACGAATGGCAAAGGCTCTACCTGCGCCATGCTGGAAGCCGTGTTGATGCAGGCTGGTTACCGTGTCGGCTTGTACAGCAAGCCACATTTCCTGGATTTTAATGAGCGCGCCCGCATCAATGGCGAAATGGTCAAGGATGATGTTTTCATATCCACCTTCAATGCCGTTGAAGAAGCGCGTGGCGACATTTCGCTGACGTATTTTGAATTTACCACGCTGGCAATTTGCAAATTACTGGCCGATGCCAAACTCGATGTCGTGATACTTGAAGTCGGCCTGGGCGGACGTCTGGATGCTGTGAATGTCATTGATGCCGACGTGTCCATCGTTACCAGCATTGATATCGACCATATTGATTACCTGGGGGATACCCGCGAAAAGATCGGTTTTGAAAAGGCCGGTATCTTCCGCGCCGGCAAGCCGGCAATTTGTGGCGACCCTTTGCCGCCGCAATCGCTGATTGATCATGCACAAGCCATAGGCGCTGATCTGTGGCTGTTTGGGCGTGATTTCAACTATAACGGCGACAAGCAGCAATGGAATTTTGCCGGACGCAGCCAGCGCCGCAATTCCCTCGGCTACCCCAGCCTGCGTGGTGCCAACCAGTTGTTGAATGCATCTGCCGTACTGGCAGCACTGGAAGCCTTGAAGCTTGAATTGCCGGTAGGTGCGCAGGAAGTGCGTACCGGCCTGGTGATGGTGGACTTGCCGGGTCGCTTCCAGGTCATGCCAGGCCGCCCGACGGTGGTGCTGGATGTGGCGCATAATCCGCATGCGGCGGCCACCCTGGCGCAAAATCTGGACAATATGGGTTTTCATGCCTATACCTATGCCGTGTTCGGTTCCATGCTGGATAAGGATATCGACGGTGTGATTGCAAAATTGAAAGATAAAGTGGATCACTGGTGTGTCACGGCCTTGCCTTTGCCGCGAGCGGCCCCAGTTGATGTATTGAAAGACAAGCTGATTGCTGCGGGAGTGCTGGCTGATGCTGAAAAAACAGTCACCAGTTTCGATACGCCAGAGCAGGCCTATGCGGACGCCATCAGCAAAGCGGGCGAAAATGATAGAATAGTGGTCTTTGGATCCTTCTTGACGGTCGCAGGTGTGATGCGCGCCCGTCGTTCGGCACTCCATTGATGTTTTTTGCAGGCCGGTTTGGTCGTCATGGACCGGTTTGCTAACCAACCAGAAATTTGCACATGGGTTTGCTCTCGCGTTTTACACAGAAGCAGGAAACATCCGAACCTCAGGATAGTGGCGAATTCCGCTCTCGCGCCGAAGAAGAGAGTATTCAGACGCGTTCGCGCACTAAAAAGACTGAATCCAGGCGTAAGACCAAGACAGATGATCCCATCCTGCCTGAGAAAAAGCGTGCCAGACGGCGCCTGATTGGTGCGGTTGCGCTGGCCCTGGCAGCCATCATTGGCTTGCCCATGATCCTTGATTCTGACCCCAAACCGCTGGCTGACGATGTCAACATCCGTATCCCGTCAAAAGACAAAGCTTTTGATGGCAATGCAGCGGCTTCCGCCCAGACAGTGACGCCAAGAGCCAAGAATCTTGCCGCCAATGAACCGGTGGAAGAAATTATTGAAGTGGCACCGTTGCCCAAGAACAAAACAACAAACAATGCGGCCAATGTGCCTGCGGCCCCTCCGCTAGTTGCTGCGAAACCGGCCAAGCCAGAATTAAAGCCAGAAGTCAAAACTGAAGCAAAAGTTGACACTAAGCTTGACAATAAACCTGACAATAAGCTTGTCGCCAAATCAGACACTAAACCTGAGTCAAAAACTGAGGTCAAACCTGTCACCGTTACGGCAAAACCTGCGGAAAAAGATTCGGCAACTGCAAAAGCTGAAGTGAAAACAGAAGCCAGGGCGGTCGTTGCCAAGCCCGGTAGTGCCGATGACGAAGCCGCACGTGCGCTCGCCATACTGGAAGGAAAAACACCGCCCAGGCCGCCAGTCAGCAAGCCGGCGGAGGCTGTTGCCAATTCATCGTTTACGGTACAGGCAGGCGCTTTTTCTACACAGGCCAAGGTGGATGAAGTGCAGGCCAGGCTGAAAGCTGCTGATATCAAGTCCTATACGCAAAAGATAGTGACGACCAATGGCGAAGTGACGAGGATACGGCTGGGGCCCTTTGCTTCGAAAGAAGAAGCAGATAAAATGCGCGCCAAATTGAGCAAGCTGGGTATCAATGCCAGCATACCGACGAACTAGGCTAGATCTGCAATGACCCTGTTTGATTATCTCGTCATACTGGTGCTGGTTTGTTCTATCGTCATCAGTACCTTGCGCGGATTGATCAAGGAAATTTTGTCGCTGGTGAGCTGGGTAGTCGCTTTTGTGGTGGCAAATGCCTTCAGTGAAACACTGGCCGGCTGGCTGCCAGATGCAGTGCCCGGGCAGATATTGCGCCTGATCGTGGCCTTCATTGCCCTGTTCATCGGCGTGCGCCTGATGATGGCGCTGATCATCATGGCATTTGATGCCGTGATCAAGGCTAGCGGTTTGACGCTGGCAGACCGTGGCCTGGGTGGATTGTTTGGCCTGGCACGCGGCTGTGTGCTGGTGTTGGCGGCTGTATTGGTATGCGGAATGACATCCATTCCCAAGCAGGCATTCTGGACCGGGGCAGTGCTCAGCCCGATAGCAGAAGCCGCTGCCCGTGCCATTCTTCCGCTATTGCCCGAATCCATATCCGGGCACGTAAAGTTTTAATTGTTTTTTTTAGGAGTCCACCATGTGTGGCATCGTAGGCGTATTCTCAAATAATCCTGTCAATCAATTGATTTACGACGCACTGCTGTTATTACAGCACCGCGGTCAGGATGCTGCCGGTATCGCAACCAATCATGGCAATAAATTCGCCATGCATAAAGCGAACGGTCTGGTACGTGACGTTTTCCGTACCCGCAATATGCGTTCCCTGCCGGGCAATGTCGGTATTGGCCAGGTACGTTATCCAACTGCTGGCTCCACCAGTGAAGAAGAGGCGCAACCTTTCTATGTCAATGCCCCATTTGGTATTGTGCTGGCCCATAACGGCAACCTGACCAATGCGGTAGAGCTGAAAATCGAATTATTTAAAAATGACCGTCGTCATTTGAATACTGATTCTGACTCTGAAGTCTTGCTGAATATCCTGGCGCATCAGATTCAGGAAGTCACCAGTGGTTATTCGCTGGACCCGGAAGGCTTGTTCCGTGCAGTTTCCATGCTGCACAGGCGCGTGCGCGGGTCGTATGCCGTAGTCGCTCAAATCTCTGGCTATGGCTTGCTGGCTTTCCGTGATCCTTTTGGTATCCGTCCTTTGTGTATCGGTGTTTCGCAAACCGACAGCGGTGCTGAATACATGATCGCAAGCGAATCGGTCGCTCTCGAAGGTCTGGGCTTCAAGTTCTTGCGTGATGTTGAGCCTGGTGAAGCCTTGTTCGTCGACATGGATGGCAAATTGCATACCCAGCAATGTGCTGATAATCCTAGCCTGAACCCTTGCGCCTTTGAATACGTCTACCTGGCCCGTCCAGATTCCATTATCGATGGCGCATCGGTTTATCTGACACGCCTGAAAATGGGTGAATACCTGGCAGAGAAAGTACGCAACCAGTTCCGCGATGGCGAAATTGATGTGGTCATGCCTATCCCTGATTCTTCCCGGCCATCAGCGATGGAACTGGCATTGAAATTGAATCTTGATTATCGCGAAGGCTTTATCAAGAACCGCTATATTGGCCGTACCTTCATGATGCCCGGTCAGGCCGTACGTCGCAAATCGGTGCGCCAGAAGCTGAACGCCATCGTTTCTGAATTCAAAGGCAAGAGCGTGTTGCTGGTCGATGATTCCATCGTCCGTGGCACAACCAGCCGTGAAATTGTGCAAATGGCGCGTGAATCGGGTGCCAAGCGCGTGATTTTTGCTTCAGCAGCACCGCCAGTACAATTTCCTAACGTCTACGGCATCGACATGCCGACACGCAGTGAATTGATTGCCTATGGACGCAGCGAAGAAGAAGTCTGCCGTGAAATCACAGCCGATGCCCTGGTGTATCAGGATGTCGCTGCCATGAAGCGTTCCATCTCTGATGTGAATCCTGTATTGAAAAATATAGAAGCATCCTGCTTTGATGGTTTCTACATCACAGGTGATGTGACAGCCGGTTATCTGGACAAGCTGGAAACCGCACGCAATAACCCGCGTGCAGAACCAGAAGATTTGTTGCGTTCACAGTTGAATTTGAACCTGGCGACTGCTGACTAAGAACGTGATTGAGCAAAAAACCTGCCCGTCTGAACAGCGGGCAGGTTTTTTTACGCCTGATTTACATCTGATGGCAAGCAAGATTGTGCCAGTAAGCCACAGTTTTGTTTCATGCTTGCTGAAAAAGCATCGAATGAATTACCATTGCCGACATCCGTAATCTCTACTTCAAGGATGTCTGCCATGACCACACCCCTGCTGGATGTGCGCAAGCTGAGTAAGACCTTTGGTACGCGCAAGGTTGTTGATGATATTTCTTTTTCGATTGCACGCGGCCAGACCCTGGGCTTGCTGGGCCCCAACGGCGCTGGGAAATCGACGACCGTCGGCATGATCTGCGGCTTGTTACAGCCGGAGCAGGGTAGTGTGCAGCTTGATGGGCAAACCATGGGGCCGGGCAATAATGCCGTGAAATTCAAGATTGGCCTGGTGCCGCAAGATCTGGCCCTGTATGAAGACTTGCCTGCCAGGGAAAACCTGAAACTCTTTGGCGCGCTGTATGGCATGTCGGGCAGCAAGTTGCAGCAACGCTGTGATGCAGTGCTGGAACTGGTCAACCTGTCTGATCGTGCTGCCGACAAACCATCCACTTTTTCTGGCGGCATGAAACGGCGTTTGAATATCGCCGCCGCCTTATTGCATGATCCCGAATTGCTGATTCTTGATGAGCCTACTGTTGGCGTCGACCCGCAAAGCCGGAATGCCATTTTCGACAGCCTGGAAGTGCTGAAAAGCCAGGGGCGAACCCTGATCTACACCAGCCACTACATGGAAGAAGTGGAAAGACTGGCTGACCATATCGTCATTATTGACCACGGCAAAGTCATTGCCAATGAAACCCCGGCCGACCTGTACCGGCGTCTGCCTGCCAAGGCGGCCCTGTCAGTCGATCTTGCCAGGGAAGTGAGCGAGCTTGATGTGGCAGCGCTCAGCGTCCTGGACGGTGTCAATAGCGTACTGGTGGCAGATCAGGGCAAGCGTCTTGAAGTGACCCTGGTTGAGCATGATGTGGCACTGGTCCTGCTGGACTGGCTGGCCAAGCAGGGTTATAAAACCACCCATTTTGCGACAGCCAAAACCAATCTGGAAGGCGTATTTTTAACCCTGACTGGTCGCAGCCTGCGTGACTGATGCGTGTCTGGTTTCTAAATAAGCTCTCCTTGCTTCAATTTTTAAGGAATAAACATGACCGCTTTGCTCGCTCTGATCAGGAAAGATCTGATACTGTTTATGGCAGATCGCCGTGCCTTGATGCTGAATTTGCTGATGCCCATTTTGTTAGGTGCTTTCTTTGGTTTTATCACTGGTGGCACCGGCTCAAAAGATGCAGCCAAGATAGAGGTGGCATTGGTCGTGCAGGACAACCATCCCATCAGCCAGAAGATCGTCAAAGGACTCAAGGAAGAAGCATCGCTGTCAGTCAAGGAAATGCCGCTGGAAGAAGCAAAGGCGATGGTGCTCAAAGGCAAGATCAATGTCGCCATCGTACTGCCTGAAAAGTTTGGTGAGCTTGCTGGTGCTGCCTTGTTTGGTGCCAGAGCCAAACCGGAATTGCCGGTATTTTATGATCCATCGCAGAGTGCTGTTTTGGCCATGGTCAAAGGCATGTTGACGCAGCAGGTCATGCAAAGTGTCAGTGCCGAAATGTTTGCCGGCAAAAGCGGGGTGAGCTTCCTGGATCAGAGCATGCAGGAACTGGAAAAAAGCAGTCAGCAGAGCCCCGACAAGGCAGAGTTGCGCGATTTTCTCGGTAGTGTCAAAAAGTTCCAGTCACGTCAGCAAGCGGAGCTTGCAGCAGGAAAAGACGGCAAAACAGAAAAGGCTGACATGCCAGCAGGGGGTCTGAGCATGCCTTTCACCACCAAGGATGAAGCCATGATCGCGGGTGATGCCGCTACCAGCAAATACAATGGCTATGCACATTCCTTTGCCGGCATGAGTGTGCAGTTTATTTTGTTCATGGCGATTGACGCTGGCATCGGTGTTTTGCTGGCCAGGCGCCTGGGTTTATGGAATCGCCTGCTGGCTGCACCCGTGGGGCTGAATACGCTGTTGATTGCGCGTGCCTTGTCGTGTGCATTGATTGCTTTTTTTCTCATCAATTTTATTTTTGCTGTGGCTGTCGTGGTGTTCAAGGTGAATATTGCCGGCAGCTTGTCGGGATTTATTGGTGTCGCGATTTCATTTTCCCTGATGACAGCCAGCTTCGGTTTATTGATCGCAGCCTTTGGTAAAACGCCAGAAGCTGCGCGTGGTATTTCAGTTTTTGCGACGCTGATCATGGTGATGTTAAGCGGTGCATGGATGCCATCTTTCCTGTTTCCGCAATGGCTGCAAAGCCTGACCCTGATCGTGCCAACCCGCTGGGCCGTTGATGGCCTGGATGCCATGACCTGGCGTGGATTGGGCCTGGAGGCTGCTTTGCCAGCCATCGGCGTGCAATTGATTTTTACACTGTTGTTCGGTGCGCTGGCTTTGTGGCGTTTTCGCAAAGCCTGAATCAATTCAATCAAATATTTGATCGGATCTGCATCTCTAATTCGTATCTCTAATTTGTGTCTCACATACCCGCGTTGCGTCATGGTCTTTGGTGACTGTGGCGCAAGCCCGGATTCCCTCCATTTCTCTCTGCTCGCGTCGGGTATCGCAAAGTAACGGAAATGCCTTCCTGTTTCATTTCAATACAATAAATGCACGGCCATTGCTAGCATTCAGCCTTGCTTAAAAATACAATCTGCCCAGAGTGCAAAATTCCTTGTGCCATGGCAGTAGCTTATTTTTATATGTTTGAAACTTATGTATCCCAAATTTAAATGTAGTAGTTTGACGCTGGCGATTGCAGGTGTGTTTTCTATTGCACCTTTTGCTTATTCGCAATCAACACCGCCGGAACCACAAAAAAATACAGAAGAAACAAATCCAAACGCGAACGCCAAGGAAAAGGCCGCAGTAAAAAAAACGGAAGCTGCCAGCAAGGATAATGTCCAAAAAGTAACCATCAACGGTGGCCGTACTGATCTGGAGGAGCGTCGTCAATCTACCGCTGCCAAGATGATTTTTGGTCGCGAAGAACTGGATCGCAATGGCGACAGCAGCTTGGGTGAAGTCTTGAAAAGATTGCCTGGCGTAACCGTCGGTGGCCGGCCGGGTCGCGGTGGTGATATCCGCATGCGTGGCATGGGTAACGGGTATACCCAGATATTGATCAACGGTGAACGTGCACCGCGTGGTTTCTCCATGGACAGCCTGACACCTGATCAGGTGGAACGCATAGAAATCATGCGTGGCCCGGTGGCGGAATTCAGTACCCAGGCGATTGCTGGCACCATCAATATCGTGCTGCGTGAAGAGTACAAGCAAAAAAATATAGATCTTAAAACTTCGCTGGGGTTTGAACAGGGGCGTATTGCCCCGAACGTGTCTGTGACCGTACCGGGTGAAATTGGTAGTTTGTCGTATGCCCTGAGTGGTTCTGTATTCCAGAACCGCCAGCATGATGATGGCAGCACTTTTACCAATTCTTATGATCACGGTCCACAGCGTGATCCTAAGACTTTATCTGAGACTTTAATACAGAATCAATATGATCAAACCAACCGAAAAACTACGGGCATCCATTTAACGCCGCGTTTTAATTATAAGTTTGAAAATGGCGACACCTTGACGGTGCAACCATTCCTGATGAATTCGCGCAGTGATTCCAGCACCCGAAGTGATGTCAATTTGATCGATCACTACGTAACTAAATTAGATAACACTAAGGAATCTGTCAATAACGGGGATTTTGCAGTGGCGACAGGATCTGCGCATGCGGAAACAACATTCTTGCGCGGCTTTGGTAATTGGCAGCATAAGTTTGAAGGTAACGCCAAATTGAATATCAAATTTGGTGGCGGCCTGGGCAAGATGGATAGCAATTCCTTGCGCTATCAGTTTGATAAAATTGGTAACCAGATCGACGTGATCAGCGATGTCAATAATACCCGCGACAGCAGTCTCAATACCGGTGGTAAATTTACTATGCCTTATGGTGAAGGGAACACGCTAGCCGCGGGTTGGGATCTGGAAATGGGTAAGCGCAACCAGACCCGTATTTCACTGGATAATGGAAAGTCGCAGTTCGCCGAATCTGGCGATAACCTGGATGCAAATACCCGTCGCGTGGCTGTTTTTGCTCAGGATGAATTTGATATCAATCCACAATTCTCCGCTTATGCAGGTTTGCGCTGGGAAGGCATCAGAACCAGCAGCACTGTAGGGGGCAACCCAATAGAAAATACTAGCAGCGTCTGGAGCCCGCTTTTGCATGGCGTCTGGCGTATTCCTGGTGCTGGTAAAGACCAGGTCAGAGCCAGCCTGACTGAAAGTTACCGTGCGCCAGCGTTGAATGATTTGATCGCTGTGACCAGCGTTTCCAATCAAAATAGTTTTTACCGCCCTGACCGTACAGGCAATCCGTTTTTGAAGCCGGAATTATCTAAAGGCATTGATCTCGCCTTTGAACATTATCTGACGCGTGCTGGCATCATCAGCGCCAATTTCTTTGTTCGTGATATCAATAATCTGATACGCAGAAAGACAGAGAACGTGCTGCAACCTGATGGTGTAACTAAGAAGTATGTGTCTTCTCCTGTCAATATCGGCCACGCAAATACCAAAGGCATAGAGCTGGAAGCAAAATTCCAATTGCAGGAATTTTTCCCTGATGGCCCGGCTCTTGATGTGCGCAGTAACTATAGTCGTTTTTGGTCTAGTGTGGATGATATTGTGGGACCAAATAATCGCCTTGATCAGCAACCAAAGCAGACTGCAAATTTTGGCCTGGATTATCGTCCAGCCGGTATTCCGCTGACTGTCGGCGGCAGTATTAACTGGACACCAGCCTACGTTATACAAAGTAGTGATGCGCAACTTAATTTGACAGGTATTAAGCGCCAGCTGGATTTTTATGGCTTGTGGAAATTCAATCCGAATTTGCAAGTGCGTCTGTCTGCCAACAATTTGCGAGCCAATGACTACCAGAGCGGTAGCATAGTTAATTCTGACTCACTCAACCGTATTGATTACAACACATCCAAAACCTACACCACCTGGACCTTGCGCGTAGAGATGAAGTTGTAAGGAAATAAACGGGAAGGGCAGGTGATCGTGCAGTGCAGCACGATCACGATTGCCGGAGTACAATAGCTTCACAGGTCGATGTTTGCCTGGTTCGCTGGCTCGCCCGCACCATTTCCTTTTTGTTTATCATGTTATCTTCAGAACTCAACGCCGATCTGCATAGTCATTCCATCATTTCTGACGGCGTGCTGGCACCGGCACAACTTGCTGCCCGTGCCAAATCCAATGGGGTGGAGCTGTGGGCGCTGACAGATCATGATGAAGTCAGGGGCATCCCCGAAGCGCGTGCCGCTGCCCATGATCTGGGCATGCGGTATATCCCTGGCGTCGAGATTTCCGTTACCTGGGCTGGCAAGACCATTCACATCGTCGGCCTGAATATTGATGAAACCAGCCAGGGCCTGGTAGATGGCCTGGCAAAAACCCGTTCTGGTCGTGAAAGCCGGGCGCGCGATATGGCCGCAGAACTGGCCAGCCGTTCCGGTATTTTGAACGCCTATGAAGGCGCGCTGAAATATGTGGGTAACCCGGACCTGATTTCACGTTCCCATTTTGCCCGCTACCTGGTTGAAATAGGTGCCTGTGCCACTGTATCGGATGTATTTAAACATTATCTTGCCGAAGGCAAGCCTGGTTATGTACCGCATCGCTGGGCCACATTGAGTGATGCAGTGGGCTGGATACGCAATGCCGGTGGTACAGTGGTCGTCGCCCACCCGGGTCGTTATGACTTGACCCCGCTAGCATTTGATGCTTTCTTTACAGAATTCAAGAATCTTGGTGGTCTGGCAATTGAAACGGTCACAGGCAGTCATACTGTTGATCAGTACGAGGAATACACTAAAGTTGCTGCCCAATACGGGTTTTTGTCATCGCGCGGGTCGGATTTCCACTCCCCGCAAGATGCGGAAATTGATATTGGACACTTGCCCGTCTTGCCATCCATGGCGAAACCGGTTTGGGAAACATGGGTGTGACTTGAATTTCCCGGGATTGGCCTTATTTGCAGGACATGAATTTTGCAGTTTCCTGAGTGAGGTGAGTCATGAAGCGTATCGTACTATTTTTAGTGACTAATCTGGCGGTGATGGCCGTCATGTCTATTGTGTTGTCCTTGCTGGGCGTGAACCGGTTTTTGACGGCGAACGGCCTGCAACTGAGCACGCTGATGGCGTTTTCCCTGGTAGTCGGATTCACAGGCGCCATTTTTTCCCTGCTGATCAGTAAACCCATGGCAAAATGGTCAACCGGGGCCAGGGTGATAGACACGCCGTCGAATTCCACCGAACTATGGCTGCTGAATACGGTCAAAGCCTTGTCTGGACGGGCTGGTATCGGTATGCCGGAAGTTGCGGTATACAATGGCGAGCCAAATGCTTTTGCCACTGGTGCCTTCAAAAATTCTGCCCTGGTTGCGGTTTCCACCGGTTTGCTGGAAGGCATGACCAAAGAAGAAGTCGAAGCCGTACTGGGTCATGAAGTTGCGCATATTGCCAATGGCGATATGGTCACCATGACGCTGATACAGGGTGTGGTGAATACTTTTGTGGTTTTCCTGGCCAGGGTGGTAGGCTATGCAGTGGACAAGGCAGTATTTCGCAATGGCGATAATGATCGCCCCGGCATCGGTTACATGATTACGGTTTTTGTCTGCGAAATCCTGTTCGGTATAGCGGCATCGATGATCGTTGCCTGGTTTTCGCGCCAGCGCGAGTTTCGTGCAGATGCGGGTTCGGCCCAGTTGCTGGGTAATCGCCAGCCCATGATACATGCACTGGCCAGACTTGGTGGTATGGCACCTGGCGAATTGCCAAAGTCTATGGCGGCTTCCGGCATCAGTGACAAACCGGGCTGGGGCGCTTTGTTTTCCACACATCCACCAATGGAAGAGCGTATCGCTGCATTACAGAGCATGCGCTGATTGATTGAACCAATGTTAGTGGCGGTAGCACAGCTACCGCCTTTCTTATTTTTATGAGCCAATTTTTTCAAATTCATCCTGACAATCCGCAACTGAGATTGATCAAGCAGGCAGTGCAGATTATCGACAATGGCGGCATCGTGGCCCTGCCTACGGATTCCTGCTATGCGCTGGTTTGCCATCTGGATGACAAGGATGCGGTAACGCGTTTGCGCAAGATTCGCAATGTCGATGAAAAACATCATCTGACCCTGTTGTGCCGTGATCTGTCCGAAATCGCGCAATATGCCAAAGTTGATAATCGCCAGTATCGCCTGCTGAAAGCAGCAACGCCAGGACCGTACACTTTTATTCTGGAAGCGACCAAGGAAGTGCCGCGCCGCCTCAGCCATCCTTCCCGCAAGACCATAGGTTTGCGGGTGCCGGAAAACAGTATCACCCATGCCTTGCTGGAAGAATTAAAGCAACCCTTGCTAGGGACAACTCTGATTTTGCCGGATGAAGCAGAACCTTTGACCGATCCCGGGCAGATACGTGAGCGTCTGGAAAAGCTGATTGATCTGGTGATTGATGGTGGTGCCTGCAGCCTGGTGCCTACCACGGTGATCGATATGACGGCAGACTCTCCCGAACTGGTGCGCCAGGGCAGGGGAGATGTGGCCCTGTTTGGTCTGTAATACCTGTTTTCCCTTTATTTGCCAGTGACCTCTTAGAGCTAATTCATGAATGAACTTATACAAACCGTATTGATTTACGCCCTGCCGGTGGTGTTTGCCATCACCTTGTATGAGGCAGCGCGTGGATATGCGGCGCGTCATTTTGGCGATACCACCGCACAGGCACAAGGGCGTCTGAGCTTTAACCCCCTGGTGCATATTGACCCTCTGGGTACCATCGTCATTCCCGCGGTGCTGTATCTGGCGACCGGCGGTGCCTTTCTGTTTGGTTATGCCAAGCCCATGCCCATTAATTTTGGGCAGTTGCGGGATCCCAAGAAAAACCTGAAGTGGATCGCCTTGTCCGGGCCGGCGGCAAACTTTGCCATGGGTTTTGCCTGGCTGTTGCTGTTGGTGATTTTGCAGGCAATGAAGGTGGAAGAAACTTTCTTTTTGCAAATGGCGCGCGCCGGCACATGGACTAACCTGGCCATGTTCGCTTTCCACCTGATTCCTATTCCACCGCTGGCAGGCGGGCAGATTTTGCTGAGTGTGCTGCCGCATCAAATGGCGTATAAATTTGCCAAAGTAGAGCCATATTGCTTTTTCATCGTCATGGGCCTGGCTTTGCTGCATTTGCTGCAATACTGGATGTTGCCCCTGATGGTGGTGGGCAATATGATCTTGCAGGTCCTGATTACACCGTTTCTGCTGTTGCTGGGCTAAGTGGATGGCATCATGAGTCAGCCTTCTGCCTGGTTGCACAGACATATAGGCTTATTGCCTGCCGGACTGGTGCTGGACCTGGCTTGTGGTGCAGGCAGGAACAGTTTGTTCCTGCTGGAAAAAGGCTGTCAGGTGCTGGCGCTCGACAAGGATGCTCAAGGCTTCGTCGCGCTTGAGGCTGCCGGTGCCCGCACCATGCGGCATGATCTGGAGGCGGACATTGAACACGGCAACTGGCCATTTGCAGAAAATGCTTTTGCCGCGATCCTGGTCTGCAATTACCTGCACAGGCCCTTGTTTCCGGACATGCTGGGCAGCCTGGAGCCGGGTGGTTTGCTGATCTATGAAACCTTTGCTGCCGGTAATGCGCAGTTTGGCAAACCGTCAAATCCTGCCTTTTTATTACGGCAAGGCGAACTTCTTGAGCAAATCCGGTCTAATCCCCAGGTGGCAATGCAAGTGATTGCCTATGAAGAAGGCTATGTCGAACAGCCCAAACCAGCAATGATCCAGCGTATTTGTGCCAGAAAAACCGGAAAAACCAATGTTTTGGACAGGCTTTGAAACATTCTCCTACAAGTTTAAAGGCTTATTCCAGCTATTTGCGCCCAGATTATCAGCGTATCCGCTACAATCAGGGTTTTACTTTTTTCTTGCATTAACATGACAAAGATTCAGGGAAGTCTGGTTGCAATCGTAACCCCCATGCATGCAGATGGCAGTCTCGATTTGCCTTGTTTGCGCAAATTGATAGACTGGCATATCGCCGAAGGTACGGATGGCATTGTCATTGTCGGGACAACTGGTGAATCACCGACGGTTTCTGTAGAGGAACATTGCGAATTGATACGTGTGGCGGTAGAGCATACCAACAAGCGTATTCCCATCATCGCCGGTTCTGGCGGCAATTCGACGGCAGAAGCCATAGCTCTGACCAAATTTGCCAAGCAAGCAGGTGCTGATGCATCCCTGCAGGTGGTGCCTTACTACAACCGTCCTACCCAGGAAGGCATGTACCAGCATTTCAAGAAAATAGCGGAATCGGTAGATATTCCTGTCATTCTGTATAACGTGCCTGGCAGAACGGTTGCCGACATGTCGAATGAAACCATACTGCGTCTGGCCCAGGTTCCCGGCATCATCGGCGTCAAGGACGCGACTGGCAATATCGCCAGGGGTACCGACCTGATCCGTCTAGCACCTGAATCTTTTGCGGTCTACTCGGGCGACGATGCAACTGCCATGGCCCTGATGCTGTGCGGTGGCAAAGGTAATATTTCGGTGACTGCCAACGTCGCACCGCGTGCCATGCATGAGCTGTGCGTCGCTGCCATGGGCGGTAAAATCAAGGAGGCGATTGCGATCAATAACCGCATGCTGCCCCTGCATAATAAATTGTTTGTAGAACCTAATCCTCTGCCGGTAAAGTGGGCGATGATTGAAATGGGATTGATCCCTGCCGGGATTCGTTTGCCGCTGGTTCCCATGGCTGCGCAATATCATGAAACCGTTCGTGCTGCTTTGCGCGAGTCAGGTGTATTACAATGATCTCCCCTGAACCGGCAGGTATCCTGTCAGTTTGCTTCATGCAGTTTTAATTGATAATAATTCGTAGGGACTTTCACATGGCAAAAAGCTTTGTTGCTAAAAACGGGATCATCGGCGCGGTTGCGCTGGTAGGTTTGACTGGCTGTAGTTCAATCAGCAACATCCTTGAACCGAATCGCATTGATTACAGAAGTGCCAGTAAGGCAACGGCTGCATCCCTGGAGGTGCCGCCAGATTTGACCCAGATTCGTCGTGATAACCGTTTTTCTATCCCTGAAGCCAATAAGAGTAGTGCAACAGCATCCGGCTACAACCTGGAAAGAGGCAACAAGGCCGCTGCCAGTGCAGGTAGTGGTGCCGTTGCTGTCAAACAAGTACAAAACATGCGCATAGAGCGCAACGGTACGACGCGCTGGCTGGTGGTCAAGGATACACCTGAAGCCCTGTGGCCACAGTTGAAGGATTTTTGGCAAGAGCTGGGTTTCCTCATCAATGTGGAAAACCAGGAAACCGGTGTAATGGAAACCGACTGGGCTGAAAACCGCGCAAAAATTCCTCAGGATATTATCCGTAATACGCTGGGCAAAGTATTGGATTCCCTGTATTCAACCGGTGAGCGTGATAAATTCCGTACCCGTATCGAACGTGGTGCGAATGGTGAAGTAGAAATCTACATCAGCCATCGCGGCGCGCAAGAGGTGCTGGTTGGCTCACAAAAAGAAAGTACAGTGTGGACGCCGCGTCCAGCTGACCCGGGCCTGGAAGCTGAATTCCTGTCGCGCCTGATGGTGCGTCTGGGTTCGGATGGTGAAAAAGCCAAAGTCGCAGTAGCGGCAGCGGCACCAGGCACGCCAGCCGTTGCCCATGCTAAATTGCTGAAGGCAGATGGCTCCACTTACGTGGAAGTGGATGAAGCCTTTGATCGCTCATGGCGCAGGGTTGGTCTGGCACTGGATCGCATCGGCTTTACAGTGGAAGACCGGGATCGCTCGCAAGGCCTGTATTTTGTCCGTTACATTGATCAGGACATCGATGCCAAAACCAAAGGTGCCAGCGAAGGCTTCTTCTCCAAATTGTTCTCGTTCGGTTCTTCCAGCGATGCAGCCAAGAATGCACAGAAATACCGTATTCTTGTGAAGAATGCACCGAATGGCGAAGTCAGTCATGTATCGGTACATGGCAATGACGGCAAGGTCGATACTTCTGCTGTTGCAGAGAAAATCCTGCAATTGCTGAATGATCAGTTGAAGTAATTCTGCTGTACAGACATGAAAAAAGCGAAGCTGATGCTTCGCTTTTTTTATTTGCTCCCGGTTTTACCCGAGCCTGTTTGCTTGCGGGATGTCGGATAGGCGCTTAGCTGCAGCGCTTTTTCAGCGCATCGATATACGCCTGCCCATCCGGTGGCAGGCCGGTTCTTTGTGAGTTCCATATCATTTCGCCCAGGCATTCCATGATTTCATGATGGGCTTCATGTTCGGAATTGTTTCTTCTGGCCAGTATCTGAAACGCCTGCCTGATGCCGGGTGGCTGGTCCACCGAGATTTGTTCGGCAATCGACAAATGCATGGACAGATGCAGGAAGGGATTGGTTTGTCCCTGGTCAACGCTGTAATTGGTTTCCAGGGCCGCTTCGACGTCACTCAGAGCTTCGGTATATTCCGGGTGCTGGCTGATCCAGTCGGCAGCAATGATTTCCAGTGGTGTCAGCACCAGGCTTTCACGGCTTTTACGAAAGGTTTCACAAAAAAAACGGCGTACATCGTGCTGGCTGGGGGTGAACATGAACAGGTCCGAAATAGTAAGTGCCACTATTGTAAAAGGTATTTTATTTTGCTGCCCTGAAGCTTTTGGCTACTTCGGTTATGATCCACGCATTATTTGAAAGGAAATCCCATGCTTAGCAAAGAATCACTGGATCAACTGTTCACCAATGCCCGTACCCACAATGCCTGGCTGAACAAAGCTGTCACTGACGCACAGTTGCAAGACATTTATGATTTGATGAAGTGGGGTGCCACTTCTGCCAACTGTTCTCCTGCGCGTGTCATTTTTGTAAAGTCGGCGGCAGAAAAAGAAAAACTGCTGGCTTGTGTATCCCCAGGCAATCTGGAAAAAACCAGAGCAGCGCCCGTGACTGCCATCATCGGCATGGACATGGAATTTTATGAAAAATTGCCACAACTGTTTCCTCATGCAGATGCGCGTTCATGGTTCGTGGGTAACCAGCCTATGATCGATGATGCGGCTTTCCGCAATTCATCGTTGCAGGGGGCATACCTGATGCTGGCAGCACGCGCAGCAGGCCTGGATTGTGGCCCCATGTCAGGTTTTGATGCCGACAAACTGAATGCCAGCTTTTTTGCCGGCACCAGCGTCAAGGCCAACTTCATTTGCAACCTGGGCTATGGCGATGCACAACAATTGTTCCCGCGTTCACCGCGCCTGGCTTTTGATGAGGCTTGCAAGATAGTCTGATCATCTTATCTGGTGAAGAGTCCCGCAAGGGGACTCTTCACCGTGTACTTGTTTCACGGGTGCTTCAAACGGTGTCGGGCACGGGTGTTTTTTGCTTGAATTCACACAGATCGGCGATCATGCAATTCCAGCACTTGGGTTTTCTGGCGATGCAGGTATAACGCCCATGCAAAATCAACCAGTGATGGGCATCCTGTTTGAATTCTGCGGGAACAAACTTCAGTAATTTTTCTTCGACAATATCCACATTTTTGCCAGGCGCAATGCCGGTGCGATTGGACACGCGGAAAATATGCGTATCGACCGCAATGGTAGGTTCGCCAAAAGCCGTATTCATCACCACGTTAGCAGTTTTTCTGCCTACGCCTGGCAGCGCTTCCAGTGCTTCGCGCTGGCGTGGAACTTCACCATGATGTTCGGCCATCAGTAGGCGGCAAGTCTCGATCACGTTCTTGGCCTTGGTGCGGAACAGGCCTATCGTCTGTATATACGGGATCAGACCATCCACGCCCAGTGCATGTATCTTGGCAGGTGTGTTGGCGACCGGGTACAGCCGCCGCGTGGCCTTGTTGACCGAGACATCGGTTGCCTGCGCTGACAGCAGGACGGCGATCAGCAATTCAAACGGCGTGGTGTATTCCAGTTCGGTGGTCGGATGCGGATTTTGCTGCTGCAGGCGGGTGAAAATGGCGTGACGTTTAACCGCATTCATTCTTTATTGTCCTCGGAGTCGGTTTGCAATTTTTTCAGGCGCGCTCTTTCGATGGCGGCAGCGATGATGGCCTTTTTGCGTTCCTTGCTGGCGATTTCTTCTGCGCTCAGAGCCGGTTCTGCTTCCAGCGCAAGCAGTTTGGCGGTGGCCTTGGCTGTTAGCCGTTCGTCATTTTCCTGTTTTTCCCTCAACAGGCGCTGTTGCCGGAGATGGAATTGCTGGCGTGCCTGGCTGGCCAGGTCTTCACTCCAGGCGTCCCAGCCGGTTTTTCCTGGTGTCACCGGCAGCATGCTGATGCAATCGACCGGGCAGGGTGCCACGCACAGGTCACAACCTGTGCACAATGCCGGGATAATGGTATGCATTTGCTTGGGTGCACCGATGATGGCATCTACCGGGCAGGCCTGTATGCATAGCGTACAGCCTATGCAGTAGGCTTCTTCTATCACTGCGACCGGGCGTTCGCGCTCGCGGCCATGGCTGCTGTCCAGCGGTAGCAGGGGTTTCCCCAGAATATGTGCCAGGCGCTGCATGCCTTCTTGCCCGCCCGGTGGGCATTGATTGTAATTGGCCGTGCCATCGGCAATGGCTTCTGCATACGGGCGGCAGGCCGGATACCCGCATTTTGTGCACTGGGTTTGCGGCAATGCATTTTCTAACTGATCGGCAAGGGAGAGGAGTGGCACGGGCATCACAAAAAAACGGGGAGAGCCGTGATTATCCGCCGAAAGCTGTATGTCGACAAACAAATGTCGACAAACAAAAAAGCCACTGGCTTTACAGACAGTGGCTTTGCTTGCTATGGATGCGTGCTGCGATCAGGAATGATCCTTGATGAATTCGCCAATTTTCGGGCAGATGATATCGCGCCAGCGGCGGCCCGAGAAAATACCATAGTGACCAGCACCTGGTGCCACATAATCCTGTTTCATGTTGGCCGGTATGCTGCTGCATAAATCATGCGCAGCCTGGGTTTGGCCAGCGCCAGAAATATCA
The DNA here is from genome assembly GCF_049340265.1 of Undibacterium sp. Di26W. Taxonomy (NCBI): domain Bacteria; kingdom Pseudomonadati; phylum Pseudomonadota; class Betaproteobacteria; order Burkholderiales; family Oxalobacteraceae; genus Undibacterium; species Undibacterium sp. Di26W. Next base: position 31,472 of record NZ_JBMPOR010000013.1, on the reverse strand, counting down.
TCCAGCTCACCCTCTACCGTGAACAGTGCAACAGTCTTGATGTCCTGTGGCCTGACCAGCTTGCCTTCCACTTCCCATGTGCCGGTTGGCAGGCGGAATTCCTGGAACACCGTTTTGATAGTTTCCAGATAGTATTCTGCGGGCATGTCCAGAACGGCATTGTATTCATTGTAAAATTTGCGATGCTGCTCTGCCGATTCATCATCCCCCTGAATCAGGTGCTGATAGTAATCCCAGTGGCTTTGTGCATGGCGATCCGGGTTCATGGCGACGAAGCCGGTATGCTGCAGGAAGCCAGGATAGACCTTGCGGCCATAGCCAGGGTAATTGGCCGGGACGCTGTAAATCACGGTATTTTCAAACCAGGAGAATTTTTTCTCTGTCGCCAGATTATTGACCTGGGTCGGTGATTTGCGCGGATCAATCGGGCCACCCATCATCGTCATGGTCTTAGGCAGCATCGGGTCTTTCGCCGTTGCCATCAATGAAATCGCGGCCAGTACCGGGACGGTTGGCTGGCAGACGGAAATGACATGCGTGCCCACACCCAGAAAGCGGATGAAATCCTGGACGTAATAGATATAGTCATGCAGATGGAAAGGCCCGGCAGACAGGGGCACCATGCGTGCGTCTGTCCAGTCGGTGATATACACATCATGGTGGGGCAGCAGGCCGCGTACAGTGTCGCGCAAAAGTGTCGAGTGATGGCCTGACAGTGGCGCTACCAGCAATACCTTGGGCTGTTTGAGCTTGGTGATTTCCTTGTCGCTCAAGGCTTTCTTGAAGTGCAGTAATTTGCAGAAAGGTTTGATGACCGCTGTGCTTTGCGCAATTTCGACTTCCTGACCATCTATGGTGGTGGAGGTAATGCCGAATTCCGGTTTTTCGTAATCTTTACCCAGGCGGAACAGCAATTCATAGCCAGCTGCAATTCTCTGCGCATAGGGCGTGTGTGCCAGTGGCGACACCGGGTTGGTAAACAGTTTGGATGATGCTTCTGCCCACTGCGTCAGTGGGTTCAGAAATGCTCGATTGAGCTCATGAAATTGATAAAGCATAGTGAATCTTTCGAATAGGGTGCCATCGATCATTTCTTGCCACAGGGTTCGCTGTCGCTGAAATACGGTGGCTGAGAAAAAACACTTAAGTCAAACTGTTGCAATGCATCATAAACCAGTTTTAAAAATTTGTGGCCCGCCAAAGGAGTTGCCTATCTTGATGTTGTGAATTAGTGTTAAATTATTGATCTATGTACAATAATTCCTTGTGGAAAAGTTGAAATCCAAGTTATTTTTTCAAAACAGCAGGGAAATAGGGTGAGGATGCTGGAAGGAATTTGCGCCGTCAGCAATCGTGTGGCGTTCATTGAGTGCGTCGATGACCGCGGCATTGATGACGCACCGATGACGCATTGATGACAACACCGGCTGGCAAGCCAGGCTGTGTCATCAACAGGATTAATTTCCAGGCTGATGCCGATGCGCAGATGCCAATGAAGCGACACATATAGGGAAAAAGATGCAGATAATGAGTTTGTCTTGCAGATATACAAATACAATGTCATATCGCCCTGTATTTACTGCGCTTGATACTTTTGGCCGCATTGGGAGTTTGGGCAGGTAAATGACACTATCGAGCCTGGCAAAATGCCCGGTCTCCTCCAATTTTAGATGGCATCAATTTTTTCTGAAGAGCTGAGCAGAATGAGTAAAGATAGTTCTCTAACAGAAATCCACTGGCGCGAACGTTGTCTTGATGCGCTGGACCTGATGCGTGATGTTCCTGCGGATGGTCGTAAAATGGCGGCCGAGATGCGCCGCCAGGAAAGCATGAGAAGCAGCCCCGCATCATTGATTGCGGCTGATCTGATCGATGCCTTTGCCGATTATTTTGATGATCGCCTGGAACAGGCGGCACCCGTCTTTGAACGCGCCGCCACCCTGTTTGAATCAGTCGATGAGCATGAAGGCATGGCATTCGCATTATTCGGCACGATTGCCGTCTGGCGCAGGCGTGGCAATGTGCAGGATGCCTATGCCCTGTGCCATGCGCGCATCGTGCCTGCCTTGCGCATGCGTGCCAGCCGCATTTCGATTGTGGTGTACAACATGCTGGGCATCCTGTCGCAGGAATTGGGCTATACCGAAGAAGCCATCCGTCATTTTTACACTGCCCTGAATGATGCGCGCAGCCTGCAGATCCCCAACCGGGTGGCGCAGGTAACGGCCAATCTGGGTGAAATTTTCTACGTCAGCGGTAATGCGGAAGATGCCGAGGTCTTGTTGCAGGAAGCCAGGGATATCGCCATCCATTCCAGTGAACGCTGGCTGGCTCCTTTCGTGTCCACCATGCTGGCCTTGTGCAAGGTATCGCTGGACAAGTATGAAGAGGCATACCAGACCATCGCCTGCTACATAGGCGATATCCAGACCGGTCATAATTCTGACACCGCCAGCCGCACCTTTTGCCTGTCGGTAGCCGCCTATACGCTGGCCATGCGCGGTCAACTGGATGAAGCAGACAAGCTCAGCGAAACAGCCATGGCTTTGCTCAGCAGTTTTGAAGACAAGCATCTGAAGCCGTACAGCTGGTGGGTCAGCGGGCATTTGCACAGGCGGCACAAACGTTACCCGGAAGCCATTCGTGATTTGCGGCATGCCGTCAATGAAGTCGGTGGCAATGGCTATATCTACATGCCGCTGCGTGCCATCAAGGAACTGTCAGAAATCTTCAACGAGATGGAAGACTGGAAAGAAGCCTACAACGAACAAAAACGCTATCTTGATTTGTTCGCCAAGGCCCAGGGCCTGGCTACCCGTGTGCATGTACAGACCCTGCACATCCGCAATGAACTGAAAGAAGCTGAGCTGGCCCGGCGCATGGCTGAACGGTCCATGGTCGAAAGACGACAGCTTGAAGATGAACTCAAGCGCATGCTGGCCGAGCGCGAAACCGTGCTGGAAAATTCTATCGTTGGCATGGTCTTCCTCAACAATCAGGGCCGGGTTCAATGGGTGAATACGCCGCTGTGCCAAATCTTCGGTGTCGAGCGGGACAAAGTGCTGGGCGCATCGCTGGAACCTTTCTACGAGTCGCGCGAATCCTATCTGGAGTCAGGCGCTGCCGTCAATCAATCGGTCTTGCGGGGTGAAGCCTACGAGACTGAATTAAAAATGCGGCGCAGTGATGGCGACGTGTTCTGGGTGCATTTTTCTGGCCGTGCGGTGGACAAGGACAATCTTGCGCACGGTACCGTCTGGGTGGTGATGGATATCTCTGCCCGGCGCCAGTTGGAAGAAGACCTCAGCAAATCCGAACAGCATTATCGCCAACTGATCAATAATGTGACCGAGGGTATCCTGGTCGTGCAGGATGGCCGTATCGTATTTGCCAACCCCCGCGTACAAAGTCTGACGGGCTATGGTGCCGAAGAACTGGCGCAACTGTCGTTCATCACGGCGATTTATCCAGACGACAGGCCGATGGTGATAGACCACCATACCCGGCGTTTGCGCGGCGAAAGTGTGGAACAGTATTACCATTTCCGTATACAGAATCACACCACCAAAACGATTATCTGGGCCGAGCTTTCTGCCGTCCTGATCGATTGGGAAGGGCGGCCTGCCACCCTGTCGTTTGTATCCGATATCACGCAGCGCAAGTTGCTGGAATCACAGCTCAAGGAAAGCATGGCAGAGCAGATGCGTTTGCAAACACTGCAAATGCAGAATGAGTTGAAAGAAGCAGAAATGGCACGTCGCCACGCAGAAGAAACGACAGAAGCCAAGTCCATGTTTCTGGCCAATATGAGCCATGAAATCCGTACGCCCATGAATGCAATTATCGGCATGGCGCATCTGGCTTTGCGCACAGACTTGAATGTCAAGCAAAAAGACTATGTCGATAAAATTCACAAGGCCGGCATTTCCTTGCTGGGCATTATCAATGACATCCTGGATTTTTCCAAGATCGAGGCCGGCAAATTAAGCATGGAACAGGTTGATTTTGACCTGGATGAGGTGCTCAATAATATCTCTGCCGTGACCACCGACAAAGCCGATGAAAAAGGCCTGGAATTTTTATTCCGCGCACCGCCGGATATCCCACGGTATTTGAATGGTGATCCTTTGCGCCTGGGCCAGGTATTGATCAATCTCATCAATAACGCCATCAAGTTCACCGAACAGGGAGAAATCTTCGTCACCTGCCGCTTGCTGGAAATGCTGAATGGCCGGGTGAAACTCAAATTCGAAGTGCGTGATACCGGCATCGGCATGACTGAAGAGCAGTCGGATAAATTGTTCCGCCCGTTCAGTCAGGCAGATGAATCGACCACCCGCAAATTTGGCGGCACCGGTCTGGGGCTGTCCATTTCCAAAGGCATGGTCGAACTGATGGGGGGAGAAATTGCCCTCACCAGCGAAGCCGGTGTCGGCACCTGCGTACATTTCACCGGCTGGTTTGGCATTGCCCAGCCTATCGTCCAGCGCCAGGTCATACCCGCAGCGATCAACGGTATGCGTATTCTGATCGTGGATGATAATCTGGCCGCGGCAGAAATCTTGCAAGAGATATTGTCAGAACTGCCGGTGGATATTGACGTCGTCACCAGTGGCGCTGCTGCCTTGCAGGCAGTACGGGACTGTAATCTGACACGCCCCTATGGCATCATATTTACCGACCTGCGCATGCCGGAAATGGATGGGCTGGAATTGATTACCTATTTGAAGCGCGACGGTTCGCTGCAACCGACACCCCTGATGGTCTTGGTCAGTGCGCATGGCAGGGAAGAAGTCAGCTATCGTGACGACATTGCGATACCAGATGGCTTCCTGACCAAGCCCGTCAATGCATCGACCCTGGTTGATTGCATGGTTGAACTGTTTTCCAGCACCAGTTACGCCGTCCCCAGTGCGCATGGCGTGCTGATACCCAAGTACAACGATTTACGCGTGCTGTTGGTAGAGGACAATGAAATCAATCAGCAAATCGCCATGGAATTGATGGAAGCCGCAGGTATTGCCGTCGATGTCGCCAACAACGGCAAGATAGCCGTGAATACCCTGCGCGAAGCCGGGCCTGATTATTATGGTGTGGTGTTCATGGATGTGCAGATGCCAGAAATGGATGGGCATGAAGCGACCAAACTGATACGTGCCGACAAACGCTTTGATGTGTTGCCCATCGTTGCCATGACGGCGCACGCCATGGTGGAAGAGCGCGAGCTTTGTTTTGCATCCGGCATGAACGCGCATCTGGCCAAACCCATCAACCCCAAAGAGCTGTATCACGCCATATCCCACTGGTGCCAGGACCATGTGTTCGGGAATAATTTTGATACCGTGCAAGTGCCTGCGCAGGATGCCAGCAATACTCTGTACATCGATGGCGTAGACACTGAAGAAGGTTTGAGCCGCACGCTCGGTAACCGGGCTTTTTATCTGGAATTGCTGTCGCGGTTTTGTGATGACCAGCGCGTGGTGGTGGAACAGATGCGGACGGCCTATGCCAGCCGCGACAATTTGCTGGCAGAGCGCCTGGCGCATACCCTGAAAGGTGTTGCCGGCCTGATCGGTGCCAAACAGATACAGTCACTGGCTGCCGAGCTGGAGTTGATGTTGCACGAGAAGGTAGACCTGGCGGTGCTGGGGCCGGTGCTGGATGACTGCGAGGCCAGGCTGCATGCCACTATTGCAGCGATTGACCAGGTTTTGACGCAAGAAAAATCACTCAATAAGACGGAAGTGAAAACAACTGAGCTGGTACCGGTTGACCATGACGTCATGCAGCAACTATTGGTGAAATGTTGCAATTTGTTGCGAGATTACGATGGCGAGGCGGTGGACTTGCTGTTAGAGTCAGGAGAGATGATTGCCAATGCATTTGGTGTTGACGTGCACAAGCAGATTATGCGGGCGGTCAGGCAGTTCGATTATGACCTGGCACTGAATTTATTGAGTAACAGCGCAAAAAATCTAGGGTATGAAATACTTTGATTTGATCAATCAATCCGGAGTCACCTGCTTCGTTGGAAGCAGTTCTAGCAATCGGGGTAAAACATGAATGAAATGTTCGACCATAATGCGAAGCAGGTAGTGTTGATTGTCGACGATACACCCGACAATATTTCCCTGCTGTCGGGTTTGCTGAAAGACCAGTACAAAATAAAGATTGCCACCAATGGCCTGAAAGCCTTGCAGATAGCATCCAGCCTGCCCGGGCCGGACCTGATACTGCTGGACGTCATGATGCCGGAAATGGATGGCTATGAAACCTGCCGCCGCCTGAAGGCGGACCCGGCTACGGCGGATATCCCCATCATCTTCCTGACCGCCAAGAGCCAGGTGCAGGATGAAGAAATGGGCCTGCGACTGGGGGCAGTGGATTACATCAGCAAGCCCATCAGCCCACCCATCGTCCTGGCGCGCGTGGCAACCCAGCTGAATCTGGTGCGTGCCCGCCATTTGCTGCAAGACCAGAACAAACATCTGGAAAGCCTGGTGCAGGACCGTACCCGCAAGCTGGGCAAGATGCAGGACGCCATCATCATGGCCATGGCTTCACTGGCTGAAACTCGCGATAATGAAACAGGCAACCATATCCGGCGCACCCAGAACTATGTCGCCGCCCTGGCGCGCAAATTACAGAGTCATCCACGTTTTCATGCTGATTTGACAGATGAAAATATAGATTTGTTATATAAATCTGCACCCTTGCATGATATCGGCAAGGTCGGCATACCAGACAATATCTTGCTGAAACCGGACAAACTCACGTCTGAAGAATTTGAAGTAATGAAGTTGCATACCGCCTATGGCCGCGAAACCATCATATCGGTAGAAACCTATCTGGGCGAAAGCAATGAATTCTTGCGGTTTGCCCGTGAGATTACCTATTCGCATCAGGAAAAATGGGATGGCTCAGGCTATCCAGAAAACCTGGCAGGCGATGCCATACCGCTGTCTGCGCGTTTAATGGCGGTGGCTGATGTCTATGATGCCCTGATCTCCAAACGCGTCTATAAGCCCGCATTCAGCCACGAGGAGGCCATCAGCATCATGCGCAAGGGGAATGGCAGTCATTTTGATCCAGACATCCTGGAAGCCTTCCTGCAGATCACGGATGAATTCAACCAGATTGCCCATAAGTTCAGAGAATCAGAATCTTATGTACCGATAAACTGAAGACATGTTATTGAAGGGGGCTGCATGTGGCTGCATCTGACTGTTTAGCGATGCGCAACTGCGGACAGGTCGCCATCCTTAAAAACAAAAAAGCGCAAAGAATTTCTTTGCGCTTTTTGTTTGGCTGGCCGTCGATTTAATCGAAAACCGGTGTTTCCACACCCAGAATCTTGTGCAGCTTCGGTGACGTCGTGGTGTACTGCATGTGGATTTTCTTTTCAGGGAAAATATACGGTGCAGCACCAAAAGCCGCCAGTGCAGCTTCATGGAAGCCGGACAGGATGAGTTTTTTCTTGCCAGGGTAAGTATTGATATCACCTACCGCAAAAATGCCGGGCACATTGGTCTCGAATTTTTCAGTATTCACGACCTTCAATTGCTTGCGCTCTATGTCCAGACCCCATTCGGCGATAGGGCCGAGTTTTGGTGACAGGCCAAAGAAAACCAGCAAGTTGTCCAGTGGCATGCGGCGCGTGACGCCATCTGCACCAGTGACCTTGATTTCAGACAGCAGATCGTCTTTGGTCTCAATACCTGTAACCTGGCCTATGGTCAATTGCATCTCATAGTTGTCGCACAGTTCTTTCATCTTGGCGACAGAGGCAGGCGCAGCGCGGAAATCTTCACGGCGGTGCAGCACGACGACAGATTCAGCCTTGCCGACCAGGTTCAGTGCCCAATCAAGGGCAGAGTCACCACCACCGCAGATCACCAGATTTTTGCCATGGAACTGGGTAGGGTCTTTGACACGGTAGAAAACCTGTTTGTTTTCAAACGCTTCTATACCTTCAACTTTCAAAGTACGCGGCTGGAAGGAACCAACGCCAGCAGCAATGAAAATGGTTTTGGTGATGAAACGGGTGCCAGCCGAAGTTTCCAGGTCAAAGCGGCCATCTTCACGGCGTTCAACCAAAGTCACTTCCTGACCCAGATGGAAGCTTGGCTCAAACGGTTCTATCTGCTTCAACAGATTGTCTGTCAGTTCCTGGCCGGTGCAGACCGGTACGGCAGGGATGTCATAAATCGGTTTGTCAGGATACAGCTCAACACACTGACCGCCGACCACCGGCAGGGAATCAATGACATGGGCCTTGATTTCAAGTAAACCTAATTCGAACACCTGGAACAGGCCAACCGGGCCCGCACCTATGATGACGGCATCTGCTTCAATGGCGGCGTTAGCCGCGGTAATTTGTTTGTTTTCCATACGACGGGATGATTCCTGATATTGCGGTTTGTTTGAGCTGGTTAGCTGCTGCTCTGTATTACTGCTCTGCTTTACTTTTGCAGATACTGCAATTTATCTTTGACATCTTTCCAGTCATCGGCATCTGGCAAAGGCGTGACTGTTTTGGTAATCGAAGGCCAGTTACGTGTCAGATCAGCATTGATCTTGATGAATTGCTGTTGGTCTGCGGGCACGTCTTCTTCTGCAAAAATGGCGTTGGCAGGGCATTCTGCGACGCAAACGGCGCAATCGATGCATTCATCCGGGTCAATGACCAGGAAATTCGGGCCAGCACGGAAGCAGTCCACCGGGCAAACATCCACACAATCAGTATAGCGGCAGCGGATGCAGGATTCGGTCACAACGTGGGTCATAACAGTCCAATCTAAAATTCAATATTTAGGCACAGCCACAGCGCAAAAATAGGCACAGGGCTGCAAAGCCTTGTATTTTAAGGCAATTTAGCAGTTCCCACAAATCAGGCTTATATAGTTTGCGCATAAGCAAATGCAGGCCCGCTGCCGCGGTTTCCCAGGTGGGTAGCGGTCAAGCTTGCAAGGCAGGTGCGCCATGCTGACAGATGGCGCAAGAAATGGTCTTGATATGCATCATGTTTCTTCTGCAAATATCCAGCTCAGGCCAGTATTGGGACAGGCAACTGAAATAGGGTCATTTTTGCACCAATGAGCAGGTACAAAGGGCGTATTCACCAGCATGCCAGCCACCATGTTGTCATTCAGTTAAAACCATATGAAGTGGTCACAGGGCCCAAAACGATCACTGTGACGCCAGAGAACGTCGGGCATTGAGCAGGGTAGTGCGCAAATTTTCTACCTGCGTGTCAAGGCGGGCATCAAAATCACCAACAGCCGTTTCAAGAATAACCCCACCCAAGGCAATGTTGCTATCAGGCATCCAGGTAACTGCATCGCTTGTTTGTGATGGAAGTATCCTATCCAGGGCGCCGCCCTGTTGCAGCGTGTCAAAATCCAGGGGGTTAATCCTGATAGTGAGTTTTTCTTTTACACTGACTCTGCGTGCCACTTCGCGCACCATGCCTTGCACGCCATCCAGAGACATGGCGCTACTGCCCAGAATCTGGCAAACAGACTCAAATACGATGGCAATAGCCAGATCTTCCACGCCCTTAATATTGGTTTCTAGCGCGTTTTGCAAATTTTCTGACAGGGATTTAACTTGCGCAAATTGCACCCTGAATTCAGCTTTCGCTTCCTGCATTCCCGTTTGATGACCTTCGCGCAAGCCTTGCTGACGCCCCAATTCACGCGCTGCCTCAGCCTCATCTTTTATTTGCGCCATGACAGAACTGCGTGCTTGCTCAATGAGTTCGTTCATGTTTCTGCCCACCTCAGGCGAAGCAGCCACCGCCTCAACCTGTCCGGGCACGTTAACGCCAACATTAGCGGGTTCCACTGGCGGAACAGTGTCGGGAGCAGTGCCGATTTGAGCATTTTTCTCTTTTGATGCGCGCGTTGCGAGTTTTCGTGTTTGCGCAGAGAGAGTAGGGGAGCGAATTATGGATGCCATGGCGTTTCTACAAAGTTCGATGCGGAATGATACTGAGGTTCTCCCAGAGATTTTAACCTTATTAACCCAAAATTAATTACACCCTCAATTTGAGCGCCAATCATTTGACTTTTTGATAGTTCTATCACTCATCAGGAGCGTAAAGATTTCAATGGAAATTCAATTATTGATACACACTCATTTGTATTATTTTTATTGTCAAAGAAAATATATTTAATTCCGTCAATATTAATCTCTTTGTACTGAAATAGTCCTTTATTTGAATATTCTGCCCTTTCATAAGTCTTCTTTTCACTTTTTGGGATTTGAACCAATAGTTCTGCGTATAAGCCTGAAGTTCCAATCAATATTTCTTTTGGAGGGAGGGCAAAAAAAGTATCAGTAGATGACTCATCATTCAAAAACGCCCGCTTTAAAGCCGCTGGGGAAGTAGCCCAGCAAACGGCTGTGACAAACGGAGCCAATGGATCATTAGTTTCAAGATTTTTATTGGAAATTCGAGTTCTAACGTAAATATTTATGCCAACTCGAAAAAAACCCGGAAAAATAGGCTCAGCGGTTTCACCAATTTGTGACAATGGCATTAATCGCTGTAAACTTAAGGCTTCATTCAATTCCATTATTTTTTTTCCTATTTGGACCATTTAAAGATTTCAGGTTTTACTTTACCGTTATCAATCGTATTTAAAATGTGAGTACTTTAAAGTACTGTCTGGCCAGCTTTCAACGGTTGATTTAACTTCTTCAGTCCATTTCTTAAGAATTTCGCTTGATACGGAAGTTGGATAGGTTCCACCTGGGCCGCGATATTTGGCATCGGTAACATACACTACACCAGCCGGTGTAGGTGCGAATAGCTCTGCGTATTCGCACGCATATTGAACGTCAAAATGCCGATAAACATTTCAAAGCCATGTTTGACACGCCCCACATTTATCAACCATGTTTCGTCAGGAGCGACACGACATTATTTTTCAAGGGCGCAGATGACTGATACTGTCATGCGTGCGAATACGCAGAGCTTTCGCACCTACGCGGGCTGTTCAATTTAGTGTTTACCTGAACCAAAACATCCGTCATTTTCTGCAAAAAATGCAGATCAGGCGGAATGATTTGGTTTAACTGAACGCTGCACAGGGCAAGATCTATCTTCTTCTATTTAGGGTAGGGCAACGCTATCTTTTGTTCCCGACACACCGATTCATAGTCAGTCAACACAGCAGCCATATCTTCACAAATTTCACCCAGTTCAATATTTAGATCTTCAATACAATTACTATTTAATAATAATTGCAATCTTTGTAATTTTTTGACCAGGCTATGTAAACTATCTCCCTGAAATACAACACCTGGATATTTTCTTTCTAAAAGCTGTACTACAGCAAAATTTGTCGGCTTACTCAGTAGCTTGACATTCTCATTCATTTTTTTGGCACTCCTGGTTTAAAAGTAATATATGGCTGATTTTGGTCGGAGCCTAACTTACACAGTTATTTTTACAGGCTCCAAGAAATCTTTGGCAAACAGATATCGGATCAATTTTCTCGATCACGGGATTTGGCAAGGAGAAGCTCAGTCCATCTAGACTATTGTTTATTATTTCCAAAATATGTTTGCCACATTTAAAAGCGCTAACATCTCATCATGGTTTTGTTTGGTGAACGATAAAAAAGACGAAACGCACGCTTTGTCATCTTCAGTTAGGCCGCGTTTTAATTGTCGGTTAACAATTTTTTTTAAGACATTGTATTTTGCATCCATGATAATGACTTCCCTGGTATTTAATCTTTTGCAGCATTTACGATCACCTTAGTCGGCACATCGGAATAAATTTTTTATCAAGGGGGACGTCACAGTCCAGTCGCCTGGCGATCTCACGTATGGAATCTAGTCATGATGGTAATTTGGCTGCAAATACGATAGGAAGGAGGCACGCCAAACATTAGCTACTCGTCTTTTAGTAATGACGTCTAGTTATCTCCAAGATTGTTAATAAATTCATCTAAACGCATTTTCCCGCTCAAAACGTCATATACATAACCGCGGGCATAAGAAGAAATATCTGGCGTGAGGATATAGGACAAATATGCCCATGCCACAATTGAAGAGTTTTTCAATTTTTCCAGATCTTCGTGATTTTGTTCCGACAATAGCCAGAGCGAAGATACGCTACCTTCTTCTTCTTCAGTAAGTACTCTCTTTAGGTTTTGATCTACAGATTTTTTTAACGTTGCATAGTGAACATCAAGCATAATTAGACCTCAACTTATTCTTTGTAAGCATTAACTATTATCCTTATACAAGGAAGCCGCTCTGGCCATACCATATGCATCGACGGGCGTCTGCGCGCAGTCTATGTCTGTTGCAGAGAATTCGGCTGTCGGTGTGATGTAAGCCCGCGTAGGTGCGAATAGGTCCGCGTATTCGCACGCATGTTGCGCGTCAAAATTCCAATATGCATTTCAAGACCATGTCTGACACACCGCACATTTATCAACCATGTTTCGTCAGAAACGACACGACATTGTCTTTCAAGGGCGCAGATGACTGCTACTGCCATGCGTGCGAATACGCGGAGCTATTCGCACCTACGCGGGCCGTGCCCCCCAATGCTCACAAAAAATCTGTGCCCCCCAAGGTTCATCGAGTGTATTCCAGTTTATTTATCATCTAAATGCCTGTTAATAAATTCGTCTAAACTTGTGTTGCCAAGTAAAACGCCATATACATACTCAAGGGAATTACAAGCAAGATCTGGAGTGAGAATGTATGACAAATACGATGACGCCAAAATAGGAGAAATCCGTAACAATTCCGCCGTTTCCTTGTGATTTTGATCGGATAACAAATAAAACGAAGGAACGCTCTCCCTTTCATCATCTGTAAGCACTCTTTTTAACTCACGGCTAACCGTGGTTTTAAAGAACTTATAATGTATATCGTGCATTTTAAACATGATTATTACCTAAGTTTATGCTTTAAAGGCCTTAACAATTATATTCATAGCCCGCATAGGTGCGAATAGCTTCGCGGGTTCGCACGCACGTCGAACGTCAAAATGCCGATAAGCATTTCAAAACCATGTCTGACACGCCCGACATTTATCCACCATGTTTCGTCAGGCACGACATGACATTATTCTTCAAGGGCGCAGATGACTGCTACTGCCATGCGTTGCGAATACGCGAATCTATTCGCACCTACGCGGGCTGCAAGCCATCTACAGATGCACCATCTCAATTGCCGTAGAAATCGAAGCTGTGCCAGAAAAGCAGTTATGTAACCGAGTGTCGCAAGATGCCTTTGAGAGGCTTGAGCCGTGTGGATCGAAAGACCCTGAATGATTCTTACGGGGACATGCGCGGGTAACCGCATATGGCTACCCGACCGCCACGACACTCACGACGCTGCTCGCGCACGAGCTCGAAAACTGTCTACACAAAGTTCTCGATATTCGCTAAAAATGTAAATCATTAAATAACATCTTTATATTTGGGTCGCAACGTGAATCTGTTTTTAACAATTCAATCAATTCTTCCCATGTTGCTTTTCTCGATATACAAAATTTCTCACTTTTATGTTCTTTGAACATATTTAGCATTGAGCGAGCGAATGCGTTAAATCCTTCTTTTTGCTGCTTATCTAAATAGACAAATGTGCAGTCTTGTTTGTCCATCTGCTCATATATATCATCGGCGAAGCGTTTATCATCTCCTTGAAAAAAATCCCTCATGTTTTCAAGCAAATAGTCGAAAGAAATTGTGCTAATGGTGACACTTTTTTGTTCAGATATAAATATTGTTCCACTCATAATATGGTTACTTCAAGGAATAAATATAGAATCACCGGGCAGCTGCCCAGCCATAATTGGATGGTGGACACAGTCTAATTTTTCTGAAAATGGCCAATTAGCGTAAATCGTTTTTCCATCGATAAAAAGCAAAGTGCTCCTTTGATTTTCGACACCAGGCATAAACTTTGATTCATCATTAGCTACAAAAAATGTAACTCCTTTAGCTGATGTGAGCAAGTCTGAATTTATATATGTAATTACGCTTGAAATTAATAATTCCTCATTCGAACCACCGAGAATAACCTCCGCATGCATTTGCGAAAAATAGTCATACATAAAGCTGGCTAGGCTTGCATTTCTTTCCCGTAGATAATCATGTATCAATTCAATTTCTGAATTTAGAAATTGAATGACGCCAATTATCCTTGCGTTGTTTTGCACAAACCCGATGGTAAAACCAACTCCGCCGTGCCCCTCCCAATATTGAATCAGCCCATTGCTAATTTCAGGTGGAAGTTTTGCCAATTGTTCGGTTGAGCTAACGACATTTTCATTTTCTTTGTCACGTAATGTGTTTTTCTCTAAGAAATAGGAGAAACCACTTGGAAGGAATTTAAAGCCATATCTTTCAAAATACGTATTCTGATTCGCCAAGTTTGGCTGAGAACCCTCGGGAAACACTACATATAGTAAATGATGAACGCCCATACATACCTTATTCAATTATGTTGAAGAATGTCACTGCATCTGCCCACGTAGGTGCGAATAAAGGATTATTTTTTACAGATTCTTTCGATTAAATTCAGGCAGAAGAAACTCATCAATTCTTTCATCAGGGATTTCCCCACTTGCCCATCCGGGAATCGATAAAACCTGTCCTAATGAGAAATCAAAAGCTTCTCTAAAATATTTCATACCCATCAATCCAAGACCTCCGTTATCCGGACATTGACTCTTAAGATAGTGAAGCAACGCCGAAGGATTTTCGCCCGACATTCTGCGTTTTCTTAACTCTTCAATTACTTCAGGATTTAAAATTATCATCGACATTTCATTATGGTTTCTTAAACGCAGCATTAACTCTCGTATAGTTCACAAGTGAGCCAGAAAAATCTATGGTTTCAGCACACAGGCTTTGTCGTCTGCAATTAGTGAACGCTGTTGCCATTGATCGCTAACGCAGGATGACGTTGGCCTTAAATTCTTCCTCCAGAAAGCAGATATGTTCGTCTTTGTTTTGTTGTTGGTATTGCAGGTTTCACTATATTTTCGCCATCAAATCGCCTCGATGACCTTTGATGCCGTTTCTAGAGTCTTCTCATTCAAACGGATGGTTAATGTTGAGCCTTGCCAAGCATAAATAATTAACGAATTTTTTGTAAACTCAAGCTGTAACCGAGCATTCGCAATCGGGCTAAATCCCACCACATATACTTTGTCTCCTTGCTTAATCGCAATTTCCTCTGCCCAGGGCTCAATTGCTAATGTAGCAATATTCTCAGGTATATTGTCTATTAAAATATTTTGTTCGCTCATTGAAGCATTTTTTTCAATCATTTTTTACCTCCAAGCCCGCGTAGCACGCACGTTGAACGTCAAAATGCCGATAAGCATTTCAAAACCGTGTCTGACACGCCTCACATTTTTCAACCATGTTTCGTCAGGAGCGACACGACATTATTCTTCAAGGGCGCAGATGACTGATACTGCCATGCGCACGAATACATGGAGCTATTCGCACCTACGCGGGCTGGATAACGTGAGCCTTGAATCCTTCCTCCAAAAAACAGATATGCCCCCGCGTAGCTAAACGCATCCAATAATAGAACTGCGTACTGGTAATTTGCTGCCATTGCATAGACAGATTCCATTTTTCCAAATAGTGCGTGACGATCAGCATTGCCATTCTTTGATTGGCGTTAACAAATGGGTGAATGGCTAAAAAGTCAGAAAACAATCTGGCAGCAAACTGCACTGCTGCTGGTACGTCACTTGGATGATGTTCACGTGCGATGGCAAGCAAGGTATCCACAGATGCTGGCAACGCTGTATGTTGCACAAACACGGTATCACCACGCTTCAAATTGAAATCACGGTAGCAGCCATAATATTGCGGGCGCGTCGGACAAATGCTTGCGTGTGATGCCATTGAAGCAGGAACAGTCAGTGTTGTCAGCGCTTGCGGTGGAAAGAAAAATACCCGGGACAATTTTGCAGTCTGCGCTTCATAAGCTAATAACGCACTTCTATCATAAACACCACGATAGCTGTCTTGCCAAGGCAATAAATACAGCTTGGGATGACGCTCCCCTTTGGGCACCACTGGTCCCAAATGAGGCATGCGTACGGCATAGGCAATAGAAGGCTGCTGCAAGAGTTTCGCATTAAAAGGAACTTTACAAACCTGCTCTGCATAGCCCGGCAGGGCAGCCACAAAATGATCACGCTCGGTTTTAAGCAACAGAAAACAAAAACCGGATTCACACAATACAAGCACAGGCCAGGACGCCAGCGCTGTCGCCAAATCTTCTTTGACGACAGGCATGGTCTGCATGCCTAACCGCCGGGTTAGCACCAGTAACAATTTTTCTGACATCTGCCCTCGAGCCAACGGAGCCAGACCCAGCAAGTGCGTAAGTCTGACTTTGACGCCCCATAAGTTCAATAAAACGGAGAGGCAAGATAGAAGGCTGGTTTCGTTTTCGCGGCATTCTACATGGTCATACAAATTGCGAGAATTTTGATGCTCCATTTTTCCTGGATTCTGCCTCTTGGTTTCTGAACAGCTTTTAGAAAAACCTTTAAGCCCTCTATTTCTTGTGACTCAGCAGAGATAAACATCATTCCACCATCATCCATGGGAGAGTATATTTGTCCCATAAATACTTTTTCTGAATCGCTAAATCCTGAACGCACTCGTTCAGTAAGATAATCAAATTGCTTCGTGCTAACCATAGAAATCTTCGAAAATGCGTTCAACATGCTCACCCACTTGCGATAGTGGTGTCCATGCATGCAAATGTAAAACGTCATTTCATCACATTTTCCTTATTGCGGCCATTTGAAAATTTCCGTCCGTACATTGCCTTTGGAATGATTTTGTTTAACTGAACGCCGAACAGGGCAGCAGCAGATGTATCTCAGTCAGCCGGGCTATGTTCCGTACAAAATCGCTCGAAGTTTATTCTGCACCTCTGCTGTACGCTGATCGCTAAAGCTGTTTTCTGATGCCCGCACATGCAAAGTATTGTCATTCACAGTCTCGACATTCAACCAGTTGACTGACTTCACGCGCTCTTTGCGGTCTGCGCCAACACGTTCCCAAAAGGAGTCGCCAAGCCACATTGTCGCGCCGATGGCTTCAACGTAACCAGATTGTAGCGACCAGCGACCAGGATTATTCGTCGTGTCGATAATTTTCTGTTCCAGCGGGGGCGGCAATCCATTTGAAATCATTGGCAGTTGAGAGTAATCACGCCCTACAGCCGTATATTCCAGGATGTCTTTCGCATTTTGCCAATGATCGTATTCAACGTCTGATACCCATGCCTGGACAAAGCCAGGAGCGGCCAAAAATGGTTTAACCCATCTATCCCAGCAAATTGCCGCGCCTGCCACCTGCTCCTCAATAAGGATGAAACTGTGATCATACAAACCCACGGCACCAAATTGAAATGATAAATTATTAGATTCTATTTGTGTCCACTTACCTGTCTGCGCAACCCGTGTCAAAAGAGCTGTAGTGGAAATAGTTTTTTCCTGAGTCTTAAATTTTACTTCCATCCCTAGCTGTTGCATTATGTCGTTAAGCATTTGCAATGCCTCAACGGGAGCAATTTCACCATTTCTGGCTTGCCATACAACGGTGGATTTCCCCATCTCAATTTTTTCTGATTCAAATTTCGGCTTTAGCGGGAACACAAGCTTAAGCCTTTCAATTCTATTATTCTTCATTATGGGTATTCCTTAATAATAACGGTGACTCCGCGAGCCGCACCATAGTTAACCAAAGGTTGTGCGGCTGCACTTCCTCCAGGTTGTACCCTAATATCAAGTACCATATTGGCGAGTTGCCCATTGACGGTTGCCCCATTGGTTCCAAGATTGTCGATTTCATTTTGCATCCGCCCCATCCATGACGTACCCGTCGTATCAACGGATTTTAAACTGACTAACGTATTACCTTTCTGGAAATCGATCAGCGGGAATTTTCCGTTATTCAATTGCCCGGCATTGAACCAGTCCGCATACTCTGTCTGTGCAAGATTTGCTTCAATCGCAGTGCCTCGCGCTGTTGGAGTAAGACCCCAAACACTAGAAAGGTTTCCTGCACTATTTGCCCCTGCTGAATAAGCCCCTTGCCCCTCTACAGATGTTATTGTACCCGTAGTGTTCGGAAGACCTGTAGCAATATTCTGCCCAGTTGTAGTCGTATAATTGGCGTTAATATAGCTGTTGGCATATGTATTTCTTGTACCTGAGCCAACGTATGTCGCTCTGTTGGCAGCAAACGATTCAGCTGTTTGAACAACGCCTTCCCTGGCAACCCCATACGTCCCAAAGGACAACAAAGTCAACCCGGCATTACCTAAAGAGCGCATCCCATACAATGCAGCATAAAGATAATTATCATTATTGTAGCTGGCAATCGCATGATTAAAATCTGCGCCACCTATTGCGCCATTAACAAAATTCGCAATACTAGTGCCGGCATTGTTGATAGTTTGCCTGATGTTCATACCAGCTACTGTTGAATAGGTTTGCCCAAAAGTTGCCATGACTCCCAAACTGGAATCGTAATTTATCAATCCGTTTACAAAATCGTCTACACCGGATGTGATGGCACTGACCACAGATATGGTAGTGCCTTCTATCCTGGTTGATGTATGGGTCCACGATATATAGTCATTGCTGGTCCCAGCAGTCGTTGTACCTGTATTTGTCCCAGAATTTTGCCCGCCCCCAGTAGGATCATTACCGCTAACTAAAAGACGTGTGCCATTATTTAAGTTGGGGTAACCTTGCTCAGACGGGGTTAGCCCCCAATTAGTTGTCGTGGGGTTGGGCGTTCCCGCAGCCACTTGAATATCGTTAGGATTGATCAAATCGTTTACATTGGCAACAGTGGTCGTGCTGATACTTGAACCCACCACTACAGCGGTAGTAGCGTTGTTCGTCGCAAAATCAGAAGTATCTGGCTGTGAACCACTGAGCAAGGCAGTGAAGTAATCGACATAATCACTGAAAGACATAGCGCCATTGTTATTGTCTTCAATGACAGTAGGCGACAAGCCGAATCCAAACTCATCGTTCAGACTGCTTCCACCTCCATTACCACCAGCGCCACTAAAACCGTCGCCAACTCCACCACCAACTCCACTACCATCATATCCACGTCTGACGTTTGTTCCTGTCCCTAAATAATCGTTGTGCCCACGATTTCTATCTTTCATCTCCGCATCGTAAGCTTCTTTCGCCAATTGTTGTGGTGTTTTTCCAGACGGATCTAGCGTCTGAGTGGTAGTGCCGGTTCCCGATTCTGCTTGCAAACTGCCAGTATCAGTGGAGGTCAACGCAGATGTCCTGGCCTGCGCCGTCGTCACATTTCCCAGCCCCAGCGTGTTCTGATTGCTATTCACGGTACCGGTGACATTCGCATTGGTCGCATTAGCCGTGTTGGTCGTCGTCACCGTCGTTTTAAGCGAAGCACTGGCGGCTGTTGCGGCAGCCAGTGTTCCTGCTGGTGCAGGCGGTGTCACTGGTGGGTTGACCGGCTGCAAGGCCGTTATTTGTGTATTGATACTGGCCATCTGCGCTTGCAAGCCATCGATATAGGCTTGCCATGCCACCAGCGTCGCTGCGGCTGTTGGATTGGATGCCGTCAACTGTTGCAACTGCGTGGTGGCCAGTGTCAAATTATAGGTACGCATGTTGAGCTCAGTTTGCAAGGTGCCCAAGTCATTTGATGTGACAGGTGCGGGCAAAGCGGGTGGTTGCGGTAAGGTTGGCGTGGTTGGATTACCAGGGTCCGTCGGCGTTGTTGGATTCGTTGGATCCGTTGGCGTCGTCCCTCCTCCTTGCCATATGGCTACTTGTGCTCTAAGACCGTTAACCAGACTTTGCATGCCAGCAACATAGACTTGCCAGGCATTAATCACTTCGGCTGGCGTAGCCGGGTCTGCTGCCATCAATTGCTGCAACTGAAACGTCGCTCCCGCGAGCCTACCAGTATTTATGCCTAATTCTGCCAGCAGCGTAAGCATATCTGTCGGCGGGGCTATGGACGGTATTTCAGGAGGCATGTTGGCACTGGACTCTGCGCTCGCATCCATGGCTTCACTCATCATCATCGGTGCAAAGCTGACGTTGTCCTCTGCCTGTGTTTCCATCGATACGTCGCTATCCACTGAATCCGTGGTATCCATGAAGACCGCTGCTGCACCTGCCTCACCATCACTCAAAGCCATTGCACTAAACATAGCCCTGGTAGCAAACAAAGCCGCTGTTGTTGGTGCCGGTGCAGGCGTGGCCCAGGTATCTGTTTTACCTGTACCATTGCCACTATTGGCGACGAAGTTATTGTGGTTTGCCCCTGTCCAGCTATTAAATACCTGGCGATTGACGATCAGGTTGCTGGTGGCAATACCTGCCTGTTCACTCAGCACCACCTGGCCACGGGCATCGGTGACCTGGTGTTTGACGCTGTGGGTGTCGGTACCATTGCTACTATTGGTGATGTTCACCTGCATCAATTGACCATTCACGTCATAACTGCTTTGTTGCGTTTCCGCGCTATTGAGCGAAGACCAGTCCGCATTGGTGTAGGTAGACTGAACCTGACTTTGCAAATAGCCTTCACCCAAGGTTTGTTCCAGCGTGACGTCAACGTGGTTGCCCACATTGTCGTCGCTGCTATAGCCACGCAGATGGCCTGCTGTGTCATAGTTGGTGTAGTCAGTCTGTTGAACGGTTTGCCCCAGCACATTGTTGCGTGTATCTTTTCTGATGAGGCCATTGGCATCATAGTAGTGAGCATCCTGGGTTGTCGTCTCTGCATAGGCGGCCAGTTGACTGTCCTTCAACGCCTCCAAATAACGTTGGTCCATCGTGCCGTTGTAGACACCTTGCTGCAGCAGGCGACCAGCCCCGTCATACATGCGCTGGTCCACGACCGACGCCAATTCCCGTTGCAGACGGTTACCTTGTGGGTCATAGCTGGCTACCGCAATACTGGTGACACGGTTGGCCGCGTCATACGTGAAGTAACGGGTGATCAGGCCTTCACGCACGACATAGACGGTGGTCGGCCAGCCGTTCGCATCCGTCTGTATCTGCCCCACCAGTTCCTTACCCCAACTGGTATCACTGGTCACATTACCGTTCTTGTCATAAGTCAGCAGATGGCCTTGCGTGCTGTTTACATTATTGGCGTCAGCAGCATTGTTGTTATTCGCCCCTTCAACCAATATCTGCCTTTGCATACTGTCATAGGCATAGTTATTGTTATGCACAAAAGAAGTGCTGGCCACCGTTTCATGGCTGACGGTATGCATGCTGCCACTGATACTGACCTGACGGCTCGTCGTGCCTGCAGCCTGTGTCTGTTGCACATCGCTTTCATGTGAGAGGTTACCGGCCTTGTCATAACCAAGTGCAGTGAGATAGCCATCATCCAGTGCTTCAATCAGGGATATCTGGCCCTGGGCGTTATAAGTGAGGCGGGTGTTTTGCAGGCTGATATCGGCCTGGATGGTTTGTTCCCGCGTGTGTTGTCCGGCCAGGTTGTAGCTGTACAGCGTGGTCTTGTCAGTAGCGAGGTCGCGGATCTGAGTGACTTGGCCAGCTTCGTTGTAATGGTAGTTGAGGTTCTGGCCACGGCTATTGGTTTGTTGCAGCAATTGTCCGGCACTGTCATAGCGGTAGCTATAGGTGGCACCGCCAATGTCTTTGTGGCTTTGTAACTGGCCCTGTGCATTGAACTGCCAGGTGCTGATGTTGCCGTTGGCATCGCGATAGGCAATTTGATGGCCCTGGGTGTCATAGGCATATTGTTCAAACTGGCCCAGTGGTTTCTGGCTGAACACGACATTGCCGCGCAAGTCATATGTGTAATGCATCGTTTCTGCGTTGGCATTGCTCCTGACGGTGACCCGTCCGGCCTGGTCATAGGTGATGCGACTGACCAGGCTTTGGGTGCTGCCGGTGACATAGCCAGTGCTGAAGCCGTACAGGCCAACCGGATCGCTGCTGGTCTCGACCAGGCGACCCATATGGTCGTACTGATAGTGGATGTGGTTGCCATTGGCGTCGGTCAGCGTGATCTGGTTACCAAAGGCATCATAGGCATGGCTGACGATACCACTATCTGCATGGGTTTCCTGAACCAACTGACCGTTGGCATCATAGCGTTGGCGATTGACATTGCCATTGGCATCGCGGGTAGCGATCTGGCGACCGGCGCGATCATAATAGAAGGCCGTCACAGCGCTGTTGGCACTTTGTTGTCCTGCCGCATCCGGGCTGCTTTGGCGGATCAACTGGTTGCTGGCATTGTACTGATAGGTGGTCTTGCCGTTAAACCCATTCAAGTCACTGCGGCTGGTGAGGTTGCCCCAGCGATCAAAGCTTTGCTGGATGACTGGTGTTTGCCCATCACGGGTAGGCAGGGTCAAAGTAATGGCACGGCCCTGTGCATCATACTGCGTAGTGCTGCGGCGCAGGCCAGACAGGTAATTGGCTTGTGCGGCGCTGCTGATACTGGCCAGTGGGTCGCCATTACCCAGGTTCAGGCTGGCGGTGCTGATACCGGCACTGCTTAAAGTGACGGTCTGGTGGCCTTGTACATCATATTGCATGACCCTGGTGACACCACCGCTGTTACTACGCCAGAGATGACCGGTGTTGTCATAGTCATAGTGGGCGACTTCGTGTCGCACAACGCTGAACAGGGCAGCTATCAAGGCACCTAGTTTGATTCAAAATGCGACGGTAACAAGGCACACAATAAGAATTTTTTACAGCTTCAAAAAATCTGGACGTACTATATGGGGCATATTGTCATAAGCTTTCAGTATCGTTTCAAGTGGCGATAACGAATCGGCAAAATGCCAATAAACAATTTTTAACCAAGTCGCAGCACGCAAATATTGCCCGCCACCTAGCCAAGTTTCTTGCAAATTTGCTTGCAACATTTTTCGACCAGCTTCAAGCAATTCATTTTCATCAAATTGCTGACGTGCCAATCTGTGTAAGCACAATGCGTAGGCGAATTCTCGAGGTTTCAGTATTTTAGAGAGGGATACTCCTTTTTGGCCTGTCCAACGCTCGAACATGTCGACGCCAGCCTCAAAGCCATCGTTATATTCGCCACCCTGGTAAGCAAAGGCCATATAATCATCAAGTCCTGATTTGATAATTTCATTGGTTGGCCATGGTCGTTTTTCATAGCGCCACCGAGCCTCTTCAAATATGCGTGCATTGTCCCACAACCCCTCACTATTGACTCCATCTAACATCCATTCACCGACGGCTTTTGTCCAATATAAAGAAGTAAGATATCCGTTCTGGTCAATACCAAATTTTTCATCTCTTTCAAACGCTTTGTCTATCCATTGTAATGAACGCGGAATGATGTTTCCAACTTGTTCATCTTGTCCAACAAGCCATGCAGAAACAACATCTGATAACATATGTTGAGCAACATTGCCCATCGGGCGATTTGCGTCATATTCGGTTCTTAGGACACGAGCCAGATTACCTTCCTCATTGACTTGGCGCTTTCTTGTTGGGTTATACAACATAATTTCCTCACAATTATTGCGGGGGTACCGTGAATATATCGTACTGTAGTTGAGTTTGTAGTCCGCGTAGGTGCGAATAGCTCCGCGTATTCGCACGCATGTTGAACGTCAAAATGCCGATAAGCATTGCAAAACCATGTCTGACATGCCCCACATTTATCAACCATGTTTCGTCAGGAGCGACACGACATTATTCTTCAAGGACGCAGATGCCACTGCCAGGCGTGCGAATTGCACGTACGCGGGCTTGTGAGTTTTTATATTGTCGGCGTACCGGCATAAAAAAGCCCGGTGCAATGCCAGGCAAGAAAGTCAATTTTTTGATACTGCCATCACAAGCTTTGCCCTACTTTCATAAACCTCTCGCAGCCGTCTTCCAGTTTGCCCACCACTAGCGATACCATTTGCAAATACATGTGCAACTCTCACGGGATTGGTCGGGACGAAATTTCCACCAGCTACTACTGGTTGCCCATAATCAACCATCTTTTTTTTGCCAGCCATTTGAACCGATTGCTCCCATTTCAGTAACGGATTATTTTTGATTGCAACTTCTCCATAGTACATCCCAACATAAAGCGCCAAGGATTTGGTCTCATCAGTCAGAGTCCAAGTTTGGATTTCTATCGGAGAAATCAATGTGGCTTTGATTGCTTGTAGCTCATCTTGGCTTAACTCTCTGGTTTCGACTTGCATCGCAAACCAGTCACCCAATCCATTTAATGAATCTGGTGAATCGTCTGCATTCCAATCTTCAAAACCGGGCGTGCCCACAACCAACTGCATCAATTCTTCAAGGCAATAGGGCAAGCTGCTCATAAACCATTCATAAAATTCTTTGAGTTGGTTTTTATCCATTGCCCAAAAAATCCCTGGGTTTGGAGAGTAAGTACTTCCTGGGCGCGGAAAATAGTTAGGTGCGAATTTCATAGTTAATGGATCACCACATTAATACCAGCATTGTTAAGTGCGTTAAGCAAGGATTCGGACGGCCCACCAAGACCCGTAACAGGGCTTACGTAAAAATGCCACGTTACGCCATTGACTGCACCTGTCCTCAGTAGTTCGGCATCTTTAGCAACTTGAATCTCTGTCACCGCGTCAAGAGAAGTGTAGCCTACTTTTGACTCATGGGCGATGTTGCTTGAATCAAGTTGATCGACAATACGTGCTCCCCGGGAAGTTTCAAATGGAACTTGTGACGCTCCTCCAAGCGACTGAAGTGCATCTTCACCAATCTGACCCGTCGCACCGATACCCGATGCTGGATTAGGCGACGCAATCCTAGTTGCTCCATTTGATGTCAAGGTGTAGTAGTTACCGGTGTGATCTATAAATATCGAGTTACCATTGCTATCCAAGGTACCTGTTGGCGAATATGTGCCGCCCCTTGGCCCCGTAATCGTACCGTTTGGATTTCGAACATAGCCCGAAGGTACAGCGGCATTCTCAGCCCCCACAACACCTGGAGAAGAATTCCCCCTTACTTGAAATGTCGCCCCGCCATCCCCATTAACATTATCCGGCAGTAAATCATCACGAACAATTTTTCTATCAGCAGTACTCGTAACAAGGTCAGCAGGAGTTTTTTCCACAGCAGTATTAACAATAGACTCTACAATACTTTCTAATCCCGTTAGACCAAGTATCCCCCTCCCAAATGCTCCCAATGCATAAGCCAGATCGTTGACGTTATCGGTGAGAGAGTACCTCCCAAGCGATTGTCCTCCGAGGTGGAAGTTATTAACAGCGTTCAGAGCTTCAACGGCAATTGTTTCAACTAATGCAAAAGGAATAGCGCCAGTAGCAGCAAGCAAATTACCAGCATTTTCAACATATGTTGAATTTGGATCATTTAATCTATCAACAGAACGTCCGTAGATGTCACCAAAAATTCCGTGTACCGGAGTGTAAAGATTCGTTGGATCAGGCAAGTTAAGAGTTGCTGTATTTGGCGTGGTTTGTGTATTGGTGGTTGTGTTGACATTTGGCACCGCATTAGTTGTTTGGTTAGGAAATTCAACTACCAATCCATTGCTTAGCTTAACAGCAGGAATTGTATTGCCATTTGCATCAAGTGAGACGCCTCTAGTATAAATTGTCCCCGCCGGGAAATATCCGGCTGGATAATCAGGCGTTGTGTCTGTTGCTGTGAAGCCACTGTTTCCTGTGCTTACAAGCTTTATTCCCAAAGTGGTACTGCTATTTGTATTTGTCGTTGTTGTAGAATTTTGACCGCCCCCAGTAGGATCATTACCGCTAACTAAAAGACGTGTGCCATTATTTAAGTTGGGGTAACCCTGCTCAGACGGCGTTACTCCCCAATTGGTTGAATTGGGGTTAGCACCGCCAGCCACTTGAATATCGTTAGGATTGAGCAAATCGCTGATATTCCCAACATTTGTCGTGTTGATACTTGAACCCACCACTACAGCGGTAGTAGCGTTGTTCGTCGCAAAATCAGAAGTATCTGGCTGTGAACCACTGAGCAAGGCAGTGAAGTAATCGACATAATCACTGAAAGACATAGCGCCATTGTTATTGTCTTCAATGACAGTAGGCGACAAGCCGAATCCAAACTCATCGTTCAGACTGCTTCCACCTCCATTACCACCAGCGCCACTAAAACCGTCGCCAACTCCACCACCAACTCCACTACCATCATATCCACGTCTGACGTTTGTTCCTGTCCCTAAATAATCGTTGTGCCCACGATTTCTATCTTTCATCTCCGCATCGTAAGCTTCTTTCGCCAATTGTTGTGGTGTTTTTCCAGACGGATCTAGCGTCTGAGTGGTAGTGCCGGTTCCCGATTCTGCTTGCAAACTGCCAGTATCAGTGGAGGTCAACGCAGATGTCCTGGCCTGCGCCGTCGTCACATTTCCCAGCCCCAGCGTGTTCTGATTGCTATTCACGGTACCGGTGACATTCGCATTGGTCGCATTAGCCGTGTTGGTCGTCGTCACCGTCGTTTTAAGCGAAGCACTGGCGGCTGTTGCGGCAGCCAGTGTTCCTGCTGGTGCAGGCGGTGTCACTGGTGGGTTGACCGGCTGCAAGGCCGTTATTTGTGTATTGATACTGGCCATCTGCGCTTGCAAGCCATCGATATAGGCTTGCCATGCCACCAGCGTCGCTGCGGCTGTTGGATTGGATGCCGTCAACTGTTGCAACTGCGTGGTGGCCAGTGTCAAATTATAGGTACGCATGTTGAGCTCAGTTTGCAAGGTGCCCAAGTCATTTGATGTGACAGGTGCGGGCAAAGCGGGTGGTTGCGGTAAGGTTGGCGTGGTTGGATTACCAGGGTCCGTCGGCGTTGTTGGATTCGTTGGATCCGTTGGCGTCGTCCCTCCTCCTTGCCATATGGCTACTTGTGCTCTAAGACCGTTAACCAGACTTTGCATGCCAGCAACATAGACTTGCCAGGCATTAATCACTTCGGCTGGCGTAGCCGGGTCTGCTGCCATCAATTGCTGCAACTGAAACGTCGCTCCCGCGAGCCTACCAGTATTTATGCCTAATTCTGCCAGCAGCGTAAGCATATCTGTCGGCGGGGCTATGGACGGTATTTCAGGAGGCATGTTGGCACTGGACTCTGCGCTCGCATCCATGGCTTCACTCATCATCATCGGTGCAAAGCTGACGTTGTCCTCTGCCTGTGTTTCCATCGATACGTCGCTATCCACTGAATCCGTGGTATCCATGAAGACCGCTGCTGCACCTGCCTCACCATCACTCAAAGCCATTGCACTAAACATAGCCCTGGTAGCAAACAAAGCCGCTGTTGTTGGTGCCGGTGCAGGCGTGGCCCAGGTATCTGTTTTACCTGTACCATTGCCACTATTGGCGACGAAGTTATTGTGGTTTGCCCCTGTCCAGCTATTAAATACCTGGCGATTGACGATCAGGTTGCTGGTGGCAATACCTGCCTGTTCACTCAGCACCACCTGGCCACGGGCATCGGTGACCTGGTGTTTGACGCTGTGGGTGTCGGTACCATTGCTACTATTGGTGATGTTCACCTGCATCAATTGACCATTCACGTCATAACTGCTTTGTTGCGTTTCCGCGCTATTGAGCGAAGACCAGTCCGCATTGGTGTAGGTAGACTGAACCTGACTTTGCAAATAGCCTTCACCCAAGGTTTGTTCCAGCGTGACGTCAACGTGGTTGCCCACATTGTCGTCGCTGCTATAGCCACGCAGATGGCCTGCTGTGTCATAGTTGGTGTAGTCAGTCTGTTGAACGGTTTGCCCCAGCACATTGTTGCGTGTATCTTTTCTGATGAGGCCATTGGCATCATAGTAGTGAGCATCCTGGGTTGTCGTCTCTGCATAGGCGGCCAGTTGACTGTCCTTCAACGCCTCCAAATAACGTTGGTCCATCGTGCCGTTGTAGACACCTTGCTGCAGCAGGCGACCAGCCCCGTCATACATGCGCTGGTCCACGACCGACGCCAATTCCCGTTGCAGACGGTTACCTTGTGGGTCATAGCTGGCTACCGCAATACTGGTGACACGGTTGGCCGCGTCATACGTGAAGTAACGGGTGATCAGGCCTTCACGCACGACATAGACGGTGGTCGGCCAGCCGTTCGCATCCGTCTGTATCTGCCCCACCAGTTCCTTACCCCAACTGGTATCACTGGTCACATTACCGTTCTTGTCATAAGTCAGCAGATGGCCTTGCGTGCTGTTTACATTATTGGCGTCAGCAGCATTGTTGTTATTCGCCCCTTCAACCAATATCTGCCTTTGCATACTGTCATAGGCATAGTTATTGTTATGCACAAAAGAAGTGCTGGCCACCGTTTCATGGCTGACGGTATGCATGCTGCCACTGATACTGACCTGACGGCTCGTCGTGCCTGCAGCCTGTGTCTGTTGCACATCGCTTTCATGTGAGAGGTTACCGGCCTTGTCATAACCAAGTGCAGTGAGATAGCCATCATCCAGTGCTTCAATCAGGGATATCTGGCCCTGGGCGTTATAAGTGAGGCGGGTGTTTTGCAGGCTGATATCGGCCTGGATGGTTTGTTCCCGCGTGTGTTGTCCGGCCAGGTTGTAGCTGTACAGCGTGGTCTTGTCAGTAGCGAGGTCGCGGATCTGAGTGACTTGGCCAGCTTCGTTGTAATGGTAGTTGAGGTTCTGGCCACGGCTATTGGTTTGTTGCAGCAATTGTCCGGCACTGTCATAGCGGTAGCTATAGGTGGCACCGCCAATGTCTTTGTGGCTTTGTAACTGGCCCTGTGCATTGAACTGCCAGGTGCTGATGTTGCCGTTGGCATCGCGATAGGCAATTTGATGGCCCTGGGTGTCATAGGCATATTGTTCAAACTGGCCCAGTGGTTTCTGGCTGAACACGACATTGCCGCGCAAGTCATATGTGTAATGCATCGTTTCTGCGTTGGCATTGCTCCTGACGGTGACCCGTCCGGCCTGGTCATAGGTGATGCGACTGACCAGGCTTTGGGTGCTGCCGGTGACATAGCCAGTGCTGAAGCCGTACAGGCCAACCGGATCGCTGCTGGTCTCGACCAGGCGACCCATATGGTCGTACTGATAGTGGATGTGGTTGCCATTGGCGTCGGTCAGCGTGATCTGGTTACCAAAGGCATCATAGGCATGGCTGACGATACCACTATCTGCATGGGTTTCCTGAACCAACTGACCGTTGGCATCATAGCGTTGGCGATTGACATTGCCATTGGCATCGCGGGTAGCGATCTGGCGACCGGCGCGATCATAATAGAAGGCCGTCACAGCGCTGTTGGCACTTTGTTGTCCTGCCGCATCCGGGCTGCTTTGGCGGATCAACTGGTTGCTGGCATTGTACTGATAGGTGGTCTTGCCGTTAAACCCATTCAAGTCACTGCGGCTGGTGAGGTTGCCCCAGCGATCAAAGCTTTGCTGGATGACTGGTGTTTGCCCATCACGGGTAGGCAGGGTCAAAGTAATGGCACGGCCCTGTGCATCATACTGCGTAGTGCTGCGGCGCAGGCCAGACAGGTAATTGGCTTGTGCGGCGCTGCTGATACTGGCCAGTGGGTCGCCATTACCCAGGTTCAGGCTGGCAGTGCTGATACCGGCACTGCTTAAAGTGACGGTCTGGTGGCCTTGTACATCATATTGCATGACCTTGGTGACGCCACCGCTATTGCTGCGCCAGAGATGGCCGGCGTTGTCATAGTCGTAGTGGGCGATCTCAATACCATTGCTGCGCTGGCTGATGGCTTCATCAAAGGCGTTATAGCTGACTTCATCACGCACCACGGCTATTAGAGCCTGGTTGATGTAATTGATGTGCATGCCATCAGCGCTCAGTTGAATATTGGTGCCGGGCGTGATGGTGGCTGTGCGACGACCCAGGGCGTCATATTCATAAGCGGTAAACAAGGTGTGCGTACTGCCATCGGCATTGGTGACGGCTTGCCATTGTTTTGCCAGATGGTTTTGTGCATCATAAGATGCAAAGTGATTGATGCCATTGGTGTCGGCGTTTTGCACGACATTGCCACGGTTATCGTAACGTGCCAGGCTGATGCGGTCATCGATGTTGCTGGCCGTACTGGTATAGCTTTGGCTGTTGGCTGTAGCGGCACCGTTGGCGTATTCGATTTTGGCGACGACATTGCCATAGGCGTCGCGGCGGTATTCTGTCAACGGTACCAGAGTCTGGCTGGCACCTGCATTGTTGGTACTATTGGCAGCAACAGCACCGGTGACAGCGCGCACGCGGCTCAGGGCATCGTAATAGCGGTAACTGCTATTGCCCAATCCATCGGTACTGCTGATGACGTTGCCCACGGCATCATATTGCTGGCTGGTGGTGACATCGCCCCGCGTGCGCTGGCCGTTGCTGATGCTAGCGGTGCTGCTGGCAGCATCACTGACATCCACATTGAGGCGGGTCTGGCTGATCTGGCGATTGGCCTTGTCATAGGCAAAGACGGTGGTGCGGTCATCGTCGTTGCTGACCGGTACAGCAAGGCTACCGTTGGTATTGACACTACTGGCATTGGCATACTCGGTCGAGCGGATCACATTACCGACGGCATCGTAGGTTTTGGTGGTGACATAACCCATGGCATTGATGCCGGCGGTTCTCTGGCCATCTTTGTCATAGAAGTACCGGCTGATGTCCCAGCTATCGGTCTCAGGATTATTGAGCACCGCTGTCTGGCTCAGATTACCAAACACATCATAGCTAAAGCGCGTCACTTTAGACACCAGTATGCTGCTGGCTCCATCTTGCCCGCTATTCACCCAGGTCGCCGCTTCAGTGGTTTCTATCACCCGTCCCAACCGGTCATAGCGGGTGATGGTGGTCCGGTCCTGGCTATGGTCTGTTGCTGCCAGCGCCGTCGTGACCTGGCTGGCAGTAGGTGCTTTACCTGCGCTGCCCGTGATACTGCTCGTATTGATGGCCGTGGCATAGCGCGTCACTGCCGTGGTATTTCCAAAGCTGTTGCGGCTATAACCAGTCACATTACCAAGCGCATCCATGTCATAACTGACACGCCCCAGCTTGTCATACGTGCGGTAGCTATAATTACCGGCCACATCACGACTGGCGATGACATTACCAAAGCTGTCATAAGTGACCGTGCTTTGCAGCGTGACCTGTCTTTCTGACGCAAACGCCAGGCTGTTGGAGCCATTCACGGTCAGCGTGTCACCCGCCCCGTCATACACAGACGTAGGTGGATAAATGGTTTTGACCTGACGACCCATTGCATCATATTCATAACGGGTGATGCGTTGTTCTGGCCTACCCGTGGCTTCGGTACGGCTAGTCAGGTTACCCAATGCATCGTAAGTCATGCTGGTGACGATGGCAGCACTGACGGTGGTGCCTGGCTGCAGGTTGCCACTGGTATCCACAGTGACACTGGCCAGGCTGACGACTGGTGATGTTTCACT